>JBMSIW010000073.1:0-10448 GCA_049418265.1 Vulcanococcus sp. | reverse complement strand
GCCGCCTACGCCCTGCAGACCCTGGCCCAGCTGCCCGAGGCCTATCAGGCCTTCGGTCCTCTGGTGGACATCCTGCCCATCATTCCCCTCTTCTTCCTGCTGCTGGCCTTCGTCTGGCAAGCCTCCGTCGGCTTCCGCTGATCGCTGACCAACAGGGCAGTTTCTGAGCGGTGGGGCTTCAAGCTCCCACCGCTTTTTTGTGCCTTGGTCTCTGCGGCTAGCCGCGCCTCAGCACCGCCCAGGCGAATTCCGGCAGCGCCAGCATCCGCCGCCAACGGCTGGGTTCCTGCACCAGCCGGTACAGCCACTCGATCTGCAGGCGGCTCATCCATTGGGGCGCCCGCTGTTTGGTGCCTGACCAGACATCAAAGCTGCCACCGACGCCCATCCACAGGCCGCTCTGGCCCTGATGCAACCGTTGAATCCAGGTCTCCTGGCGCGGCACCCCCAAGGCCACCAGCACCAGATCAGGGCGGGCTTCGAGAAGTTGCTGCTCAAGCCCAGGCCACTGCTCAGGGCTCTGGTAACCGTGCAGCGTCTGGATCAGGTTCAAACCGGGAATCTCGTTGCGCAGACGGGTGGTCACGAGGGCCATCACCTCGGGACTGGCCCCCACCAGTGCGACGCGCCAAGCGCGCTGGGCCGCCTGCTCGAGCAAGGCACGGGCCAACTCGATTCCAGGACTGCGGCGCACCCGAAAACCGCGGCGTTTCAGGGCCCAGACCACTCCGGCCCCATCGGGAATCACCAGATCGGCCTGGGCGATGGCAGAGCCCAACGCAGGGTTGGCCAGGGCCGCCATCGTCATCTCGGCGTTGAGCGTGACGATCTGACCGCCGCCGCGCTGCTTGAGCTCAAGCGCGGCTTGCAGCACGTCATCGGCCACGGCGACCTGAACTCCCAGCACCTGAGTCACCCTCCAAGAGGGCCGCTCTGCAGGGTCAGTCGCCATGGATGCTGTCTTGAGGAAGGCCGCGCGAGAGAATCTATGGCCGGCCTCACGGCAGCACCAGCCCATGACCCTCAGCAGCGCCCCTGTGGCGAATACGGCCGCACCGCTGCAGCTGAGTGCCGCTGAAGCCTGGCAGCGCCTCCAGGAGATTGACCGGCAGATCGAGCAGGTGGTGCTGCAACGCCAACACCCGATCACCGGCCTGTTGCCCGCCAGCACCGCCAACAACGTGCACGGCAACTACGGCGATGCCTGGGTCCGTGATTGCGTCTATTCGATCCAGTGCGTCTGGGGTCTAGCCCTGGCCCACCGGCGCCTCAGCGGTGCCACCACCCGGGTGTACGAGCTCGAGCAGCGCGTACTGCAGCTGATGCGCGGCCTGCTGAACGCCATGCTGCGCCAGGCCCACAAGGTGGAGCGCTTCAAGCACAGCCTCTCGCCGCTCGATTGCCTGCACGCCAAGTACGACACCGGCAGCGGTGAGCCGGTGGTGCCTGATGACGGCTGGGGGCATCTGCAACTGGATGCCACAGCCCTGTTCCTGCTGCAGCTGGCGCAGCTCACCCGCTCGGGCCTGGTGGTGGTCCAGAGCAGCCACGAGCGCGACTTCATCCAGAACCTCGTCTATTACGTGGCCCGGGCTTACCGGGTGCGCGACTACGGCATCTGGGAACGCGGCGATAAGGGCAACCACGGCCTGCCGGAGCGCAATGCCAGCTCCATTGGCCTGGTGAAGGCGGCCCTTGAGGCCCTGGAAGGCCTTGATCTCTACGGCCCCCATGGCAGCGGGCAGTGCAACCTGCACATCCCCCACGACGCCATCGTGCGGCTGCGGCGCGCCCTCACCGGCCTGCTGCCGCGGGAATCGGCGAGCAAGGAGGTGGATTCGGCCTGTCTCTCGGTGATCGGCTACCCGGCCTGGGCCGTGGAAGATCCGGCCCTGGTGGAGCGCACCCGCACCAAAATCCGCACGGACCTCGGCGGCCCCTACGGCTACAAGCGCTTCCGCCGCGACGGCCACCAGACGGTGGTGGAAGACCACAACCGCCTCCATTACGAGCGGGAGGAACTGGCCCAGTTCGAGCACATCGAATGTGAATGGCCTCTCTTTTTGGCCTACGAACTGATCACCGCCTGCTGCGAAGAGCGCTGGAGCGAGGCCTGGACCTGGCGGGAGCGGCTGCGCAAGCTGGCCGTGGAGGTCGATGGCGTTGGCTTGCTCCCCGAGCTCTACGTGGTGCCCAAGCACGCCATCGCGGCAGAGCGGCGCCAACCGGGCAGCCAGGAGCGGCAGGCCAACGACAACGTGCCTCTGCTCTGGACCCAGAGCCTCACCTGGCTGAGCGATCTGATGCTGCTGGGCTTGCTGGAGCCAGAGCAGCTGGACCCGAGCGGCCGCCGCCTGGGCAGCCAGCTCGGAGCCGAAGAGGTACTGGTGAGCTTCGTGCCAGCCCGCGATTCGATCGCCACCGCCCTGGAAGCGGCTGGATTGGCCGTGACCCGACCGGGCAGCACCAGCATCGCCAGTTCCAAAGAACTGGGCGAGCGCATGGCCCAGGTGGGCGCCAACGAACGCTTAGGGCTCAGCGGCCATCCACCACTGCGGATGGAGACCATGGCCACCGCGCGGCTCTACCGCCAGGGCAACGAGACCCTGGCCTTCCTGCCAGCGGTACTGGAAGAGAGCACCTTCTACCTCTCCGATGACCCCGAGCAGCTGGTGGATGCGGTGGTGAACGAGATCAGCCAGCTGCAACGCCACTGGCGCGGCAGTGGCTCCCCCGTGCTGCTGATCCCGGTGGAAGAGGGGCCCTTCCAGCGCAGCCCCGAGGCTTTCCTGCGCCTCGGCGAACGGCTGCGCTCGGGCCTGCTGGATGGTGTGGCCGTGCAATTGGGCAGCCTGGAGGACTTCAAGCAACAGGCCTGCTGGGCCGAACTGCCCCAGGGGCGCCCCGTGGCCAGACCGCAGGCCAGCGCCGTGCTTCTGCCCAGCGCCACAAGCACCAAGCCCCTGACCGCCGAAGAGGAGCAGGAGCTCGACGAAGCGCCCCTCGAGGCCCTGCTGGAGCGGCTCTGGCAGAGCGGATCGCTGCAGGAGCAGGCCGAAGTTCTCGAGCAGGTGGTGCGACGACTGGGGCTCACGGCCGTGCTCACCGGCCCGACCGGCCCTGTCACCCCCAAAGCCCTGCTGGAAGAGGCCTACCGGCGCGCCCTCAAGCTCGGCGACTGGAACGTCACCCGTCGCTGCGCTGGATCGCTGGGCCTGGTGCACCCCCAGCTGGAGGACGCTCTCACCGATCTGCTGGTGCGGCAGAAGCAAGTGGTGGTGGGCCGCAACTACACCAACGAATCGCTCATCACCCAGCCCACTGGCAGCCTGGCGATCGCCGCGATGATCCAGCGCTTCAGTGGCGAGGACGGCCGCGAATGGGTGCTGCAGCAGGAGTTGCTGCTGGCCCTTGATGGCCTGGCCCGCCGCAGCCCAGGTCTGCTCAGTGGCAGCCTGACCCTGCAGCTGGGCCAACTGCTGCTGCTGCTCACCAGTGAGCTAGCCGGCGAGCGGAACCTCTGCCCCAGCGACGCCTTTGAGGCCCTCTGCGATCTGCCGCCCCACAGCATTGGCCGGCGCCTGCAGCAGGTGCTGAGCGATGTGGAACATGCCAAGGCCGCCCTGCAACGCAAAGAGCAGCTGCACCTGAGCGGGCGCGTCAGCTGGGAAGCACCCGAACCCCTGGAGGAACTCAATAGCAGTGGTGACTGGCTGCGGCACCGCGAGCGCATGGGGGCCCTGCAGAACGTGCCTCGCAACTTCCACCCGGGCATCTGGGCACTGCTGCACCACTGCCGCGGCCTGGTGATCGGCGACAAGCTGGAGCGCCGTAACCGGCTGGAAAGCGCTCCGCTGCTCAACGAGAAGACTCCGGGCGAGCGCAACTTCGCCATGCACGTCGAGCACCTGCTCAGCAAGATCGAGGCCCCGGAGTACAGGCGCCTCTGCATCGAGACCCTGGTCACCTTGATCGCCTTTGTCGACGCGAACCCCGATGTGCACCTGGAAGATGACCTGGTGCTCGATGTGGTGATTGGCCACGCCGTGCGGGTGGGCTGGCAGCAGCAGCACCCTGAACAACGCGCTGCGGACTACCCCAGCCACAAGGCCGAAGCCTGGGATCAGTTCTACCGCTCTTCCCCGGCCCAATGCCGCCGCTGGCAGCTGCTGGCCCTGAAGGAACTGGCGGAAATGGAGCTGAGCTGAGTTAGATCGGCTCCGGCAGGGTCATGCAGATGTTGGATTGCTCCACGCACTGCTCGATCAGATCCGCGAGGAGTAGGGCGCGGGAGGCCTGAGGGCCATCCACCGCTGGCTTTTCCTCGCCGCGCACGCACTGCAGGAAGTGCTCCAGCTCGGCCACCAAAGGATCCACCGGCGAGGTGCTCACCTCTTCGATGAAGCCATCGTTGCGGTACAGCAGCTCGCCGTGATCAGCGCTGAAGGACTGGTTGGTGCGGCGGTGAATCTGCAGGCTGCGGTTGAGGAAATCGGTTTCCACCAAGGCCGTGCGGCAGTGGGCCGAGAGGCTGCGGATCTTGCGATGGGCCATCTTGCTGGCCGTCAGGCTGGCCACCACGCCATTGGCGAAGCCCAAGGTGGCATTGACGTAATCGATTGGGCCATCGGCGCTGCGGCCCCCGGCCGCCGCTAAACGCACCACGGGCGAGCGCGCCAGCTCCAGCACCAAATCGATGTCGTGGATCATCAGATCCAGCACCACCGAGACATCGTTGGCGCGATCGGGATTGGGGCTATGGCGGCGCGCTTCGAGCACCACCACCTCTTCGCCGGCCACCACCTTCACGAGCTCGCGGAAGGCGGGGTTGAAACGCTCGATGTGTCCCACCTGCAGCAGGCGTCCGGCCTGTTTCGCGGCGCGAATCAAATCCGAGGCTTCGTCCTGGGTCGCCGCAATCGGCTTCTCGATCAAGACGTGCACGCCGGCATCGAAGCAGGCCATGCCAACGCGGTGATGCAGCAGCGTGGGCACCGCGATGCAAACCGCCTCGACCTCTTGGAGCAGGTCGGCGTAATCCTCAAACCAGCGGCATCCGAATTGCTCAACCGCCAATTGACCGCGAGCTGGTGAAGGATCGGCGACGCCGACGAGCTCGGCATCTTTGAGCAGGCTCAGCACCCGGGCGTGGTGCCAACCCATGTTGCCGATTCCAATCACCCCAACGCGGACAGGCTTCATGGCGTTGGACAACCGGCGCAGTGATTATCGGGGATCAGGGTCGTCCTCCACCAGCGGTTCAGGCAATCGACGACTGATCTCCACACGCTCGATGCGCGGGCCATCCATCGCCAGGATCTCGAACTGGTGCCCTTTCCAGCGCACGATCTCGCCAGGGGAAGGGATGTGCTGCAGGCGCTCGAGCAAAAAGCCCGCCAGGGTGTGGTGCTCATCGGATTCGGGCAGCTGCAGGGCCAGCTCCCGATTGATCTCGTAGATCTCCAGATCACCAGCCACCAGCCAGCTGTGCTCCTGGAGCTGCTGCAGGTCGTCCTCGGGGTTTTCCGGATCCTCCTCATCGCCGACGATCTCGCTGGTGAAGTCGGAGATGGTCACCAGGCCTTCGGTGCCGCCGTGCTCATCAACCACCACCAGCAGCGGCTGACCACTGCGGATCACAGGGAGCAGCTCAGCCACCGGGGTGGTCTCCTGCACCTTGGTCACCGGGGTGACGAAGGGCGCCAGCGGCGAACTGCTGTGCAGCAGGCCCTTGGCAATGGGCTCAGCCAGGCGGCGCAAATCGAGCATGCCGCGAATGTCATCGAGGGAGCTGCCAATCACCGGGAAGCGGGCGTGATGGGTGCTGTGCACCGCTTCCATCAGCTCCGCAAAGCGCACCTCAAGCGGCAGGGTGACCATGCCGGAGCGGGGCACCATCACCTCGCGCACCTGGGTATCGCGCAGGGAGAAGAGCCCCTCGAGCATGTCCCGCTCATCGGGCATCAAGCCTGAGACGCTGTTGGATTCGATCAGGGTTTCCAGCTCCCCCGCCGTCAGGGCCGGCACCAGCTCATCCCAGTTGCGGGGCAAGCCCAGCAACCGCAGCAGGCCATTGCCGAGCCGCTCCACCACCGCAAGCAGCGGGGCCAGGCTGCGGATCAACCCTTCAAGAACTGGGGCCAAGCGCAAGGCCGTGGCTTCCGGGCGATGCAGAACCCAGGCCTTGGGCACGAGCCCGCCGAGCACCGTGGCCAGGAGCACCAGCACCAGAAACACCCCGGCATCCCACCAGGACTGATCCACGCCGCGGCTGGCAAAACGCTCCGCCAGCGCACGGCCACTCCAGCCCAGGGCAAGCAGGGCCATGGTCATGCCCAGCTGCGTCGCCACCAAAGCCCGGCGCAGGCGCCTCTGCAGCCGTGCCACGGCCGTGGCGCCCGGGTGGCCATCGGCCTCGAGCAGCTGCACCCGAGTTGGGCGCAGGCGGATCAAGGCGAATTCCGAGGCGGCGAAGAAGGCCAGCAGGATCAGCAGCGCCGCCGGAGCCAAAAATCGCATCGCCTTGTCATGGGGGTCGCGAGGATCGAACTCGCCTAAGGCGGATTATGAGTCCGCTGCATTCACCAGATTGCTAGACCCCCGGCTGGCGTGCCAGCAGGCCTGATTTACCACAAGCCGCGGATCGGGGCAGCGGGTGCACTCGTCCCGCAGCCACCACGCGATAAGCCCGCGCAAAAGCCATTGGAGACATCAGCGGTGCGCCAGGGAAGCGGGTGACTCTGCTGCTCCAGCAGCACCTGATAGGTGTTCTCCACCGCGGATCCATCCCAGACGATGGTCTGATCCGGGAAGCCCAGGCCCATCACCTTGGTGCCATCTCCTCCACCCATGGCGATGCCCAGGATGTCGGTGATCTGGTGGGTGACATCAATGCCCCGGGCGTAGGGCGAGCTGTAGCTGTAAAAGCGCCGCACCATCAGCTCTTGGGTCGTCGTGACGGGCCCGCAGCGGCTCACCTCCACCGGCACCGTGCCCTCAGGCGGCGCCTCCAAGCTGGTGGTGCAAACCACCGGCCCAGCCTGAGCTGCGGGCAGCGAAGCCAGGCTCAGCAGCAGCAAGGTCACCCACGAACGCGCTGCCATGCCAAAGAGCGGGGATCTCTACGCGCAAACTAGACAGCACTTGAGCCTGATGCCAGGGCGTGACTCAGACCCTCTCGATCCCCTCATCCAGCGCCGAACAACGCCAGCTGCTGCTCGAACTGCTGGCCCAGCGGGCCTACCGCCACGGCAACTTCACCCTGGCCTCCGGTCGCACCAGCAACCACTACGTGAACTGCAAGCCGGTCAGCCTCAGCGGCATCGGCCTGGCGCTGCTTTCCACCCAGATGCTGGAACTCGTCGAGCCCGGCGCCGTGGCCGTGGCTGGCCTCACCCTCGGAGCTGACCCCCTGGTCAGCGGGGTAGCCCAGGCCGCCGCCCTGGCCGGACAACAGCTGGATGCCCTGATCGTGCGCAAGGAGGCCAAGGGCCATGGAACCGGCGCCTGGCTGGAGGGCCCCCTGCCCGAGGCCGGCAGCCGCATCACCGTGCTCGAGGACGTGGTCACCACCGGCGGCTCCTCGCTCAAAGCCGTGAAGCAACTGCGCGAAGCCGGCTATGTGGTCGAGCGGGTCGTGACGATCGTCGATCGCCAGGAGGGTGGTCTCGCCGCGATGCAGGAGGCCGGTCTGGAACTGCGCAGCCTGTTCCAGCTCGATGAAGTCGCCGCGGCCCATCAATCGTGAGTGCCGCAAGCCGCTGGGGCTGGCCCATCAGCCTGATTCGCCTGGAGGGACCTGACAGCCGGCGCTTCCTCCACGGCCAAAGCAGCCAAGCGATCGAACTCGCTGAGCCCGGATGCTGCCTGGCCACCTGCCTGATCAGCCCCACCGCCCGCATGCGCGGCCTGGCGCTGGCCTGCATCGATGCCAGCGGTCTGGACTTGCTCGTCCTCAGCGGTGATGGCGCAGGCATCCGCAACCAACTGGATCGGGTGCTGTTCCCCGCCGACAAGGTCCGCCTGGGTCCGCTCCAGCCCGCTGTGCTCTGGCAGTGGATCGGTGCCGATGGCCCAGCTCCAGGCCCCAATCGGCTGCTGCCAGGGGTGGACCTCGGCAGCGGCAGCGAGGCAGCGCTCTGGCTGCAGCGCGATGGCGAGGAGCTGCCCGCAGGGCTGAGCGCCCTGCCGGAGCAAAGCGCTGAACAGATCGAAGCCCACCGGCTGCGCTGCGGCATCCCTGCAGCGCCAGGGGAACTCAATGACGACACCAACCCCTTTGAGCTGGGGCTGGCCGCTTGGGTGAGCCTGAACAAGGGCTGTTACGTGGGCCAGGAAACCCTGGCCAAGCTGGCCACCTACGACGGGGTCAAACAACAGCTGCGGCACTGCCAAAGCGCCGCTCCCCTCACCGCCGGCACCAGCCTCACCACCAGCGCCGGCGAGCGCGCTGGGGTGATCACCTCCGCCCAGGGCCAGCAGGGGCTCGCTCTGGTGCGCCGCAGCCAGCTGGATCAGGCGACGCTCTTAGCTGGCGAGCAACCCGTCGAGATCACCATGCCGCAGGCCTTTGTCGCGCCCCCGGTGGGAGCCGGCGGCCAGGGCTAAGGATCGGGCTGATCTTGCTGCAACAGCCAGGCCGCCACGGCCCAGGTAGCCAGGGCATCGTCGTGGTTGTAGCGGAAGATTCGCCGCAGGTTTTGGCGAGGCCCGCGCCCAGCCGGACCCTCACCGCCCAGGCGCCAGCGGCGCCACCAAAGCAAGGCCCGCGCCCCATCGACACCCTTCTGCCGCCAGGCAAAACCCAGCCAACTCGCCACGGCCTTCAGCCCATAGCTGTTGGTGGGCATCCACCAGTGGCGGCGCAGGCGCTGATGCACATCCAGCATCCGCGCCCGCAGGGCCTGAATCTCCTTCTCCTTGGCGCCTTGGCGTTGGGCTAAACGCACCAGGGCCAGGAGTTCCGTTTCGCCGTAGTGCAGAACCGGCCAATCGGGGTAAGCCGCCAGCAGCCGCTGCAGGCGCTGCCAAAGCCGCTCCTCGCCGTGCTCCCACAGGGCCAACATCGGGTGGTAGGGCGCCTGGGCCACAGCCGCGCTGAGGCGATCTGGCCAGCTGCCATCGGAATTCCTGGGCAGGCGCACAAAGCCATGCAAGAAATCGTCGCGGGCGTCAGGGTCCGATTCGATGTCGTAAATCAGCACGCCCGGCGCCGCAGCGAGCTCGGGCAGCGATGGCTCGGGGTCCCGGCGCAGGGGCTGACCGCGATGTTGCACCTGGGCCTGGGTGACCAGTTGCCCGGCGATCTCCGCGTGCTGCTCGCCGTAGCTGAGCAGGGCCTCAGCCAGGGCCTGGGGCTGGGCTTCGGCCAAGGCCTCCAGGCGCGTGATCCCCAGCTCCAGCAACATGTCGCGGCGCTTCGCACCAATCCCGCTCACCTCGCTGAGGTGACCCTCCTGGGCGGCGGCCACATCGCAGCAGGCCTTCCAGCTGCAGAGCACGCACTTCTTGCGATCGGCCACCAGGGGCGGCGGGCTGGAGCGATCCAGATCCTCCGAAAGGCGCCGCAGCGCTTCATCGAGCTGAGCCGGCAGGCTGCCGCCGAGGGCCAGGGTTTCCTGCTGCAATCCGCGGCCCGCGCCTGACAGCACCAGGCCATGGCGCACCGGCGCCTGCTGTTCATCCGCCAGCAAGCGCCCCCACAGAGCCAGCACCACCCGATGCTCCCGGGTGGTCCGGCGGCCCTGGCGAAAGATCACCGGCCGGTAGGCGTGTTCACCCCAACGGCTGCTGCCCTGGATCCGCTGCAGCAACGGGGGATGGGCTTCAACCTCAGAGCCCTTCAACCGCAGTCCGACCACGGCAGGAGCCCCGGCCGCCGCCGCCGCCTCGCCATGGCCAGGGCGCTGCGGGAAGAGGCTGGAGAAACTGCGGCGCTGCTCATCGAGCTGCAATTCCCGGTGGGCCGTCCAGAGCCGGAGGCTGGAATCACCGTGGCGGTCCAGCCAAGCGCGGCGCTTGCAGCGCAACCAACTGCGCAGCAGACGATCGTTGAGCAGGATCTGAGCTGGCACCCCACGACGCTAGGCGGCCACCGCGAGCTGCTAGCACCATCAACAACGCATCCGCCCTGCCCCGATGGCTTCAGCGCCCCTGCCCCTGGAGGCCAGCCCGATCGCCTTCGGCACCGATGGCTGGCGCGGCATCCTCGGGGTCGACATCACCGTTGAACGTCTTCTGACAGTGGCGGCAGCCGCGGCGCGCGAGCTGGAGTTCTCCGCACCAGACGGGCTGCGCAGCCGCGAAATCGTGATCGGCTACGACCGCCGCTTCCTGGCTCCCGAACTCGCCGAAGCGATCTGCAGCGCCGTGCGCGGCGCCGATCTCGTGCCGGTGCTGGCCGAAGCACCGATCCCCACCCCCGCCGCCAGCTGGGCGGTGGTGGAGCG
>JBMSIW010000072.1:0-10552 GCA_049418265.1 Vulcanococcus sp. | reverse complement strand
TGTGGGGCGTCGCTCGCGGCGACCAGCGAAATGTACCCCATCAGGGCGCCGCCCCGGTGGTGGCCTGATGGCGGCCCATGCGTCAGGCAAACCCAGGCCAGCAGGGGCCTGGAGCCAGTTCACCTGCCGGCCGTCTTGCCGGTCTCACATGTGCTTGTCAGGATAGGGCCCCTCAGGCGGGTCGCCTTTAGCCATGACTGCCACGCTGGCCCCGTCTCAACAGATTCTCACTCCGCAACTGGAAATTGCCGGTGGCAGACCCCTGTCGGGTGAGCTTCGAGTCAGTGGCGCCAAGAACTCGGCCCTGGTCTTGATGGCCGCGAGCCTGCTCACCGAGGACCAGCTTCGGCTTCGCAATGTGCCGCCCCTCACCGACATCGAGGGGATGGCCGAAATCCTGATCTCCCTGGGTGTCTCCGCCAAGCGCGATGGCGAGACCCTGGAGATGAACGGCTCGGGCCTCAGCCAGTCGGCGCCGCCCTACGAGCTGGTCAACAGCCTGCGGGCCAGCTTCTTCTGCATTGGCCCCCTGCTGGCACGACTGGGCATTGCCCGGGTTCCCCTGCCCGGCGGCTGCCAAATCGGCACCAGGCCAGTGGTGGAGCACGTCAAGGGTCTCAAGGCCCTGGGCGCCCAGGTCACCATCGAGCACGGTGTCGTCTCCGCTGTGGTCCCCGGACGCGGTCATCGCCTCAAAGGCGGCCGGATCCACCTGGATTGCCCCAGCGTCGGCGCCACCGAGACCCTGATGATGGCCGCCGCCCTCGCTGAGGGTGAGACGGTGATCGAAAACGCCGCCCTCGAGCCCGAGGTCATCGATCTGGCTGGCCTGTTGCTGGCCATGGGCGCCAAGGTGCGCGGCGCCGGCACCCCGACCATCACCATCGTTGGCGTCGAACGGCTTCATGGCGCCGACTACGCCGTGATCCCGGATCGCATCGAAGCCGGCACCTTCCTGCTCGCCGCAGCCATCACGCGCTCCTGCCTCACCGTCACCCCGGTGATCACCGATCACCTCGGCGCCGTCCTCACCAAGCTCGAAGAGGTGGGCTGCCATCTCGACATCCAGGGCACCCACGTCACCATCAGCGCCCGCGAGATTCAGGCGGTGGACCTGCGCACCCAGCCTTTCCCCGGCTTCCCGACCGACCTCCAGGCTCCCTTCATGAGCCTGCTGGCCACCGCGCAGGGCACCAGCGTCATCACCGAAAACATCTTTGAAAATCGCCTGCAGCACGTTGGTGAGCTGCAGCGCATGGGGGCCGCCATTCGCACCCAGGGCAACACCGCCTTCATCGAGGGCGTGTCCCGCCTCAGTGGCGCCCCGGTGCAAGGCAGCGACCTGCGCGCCTCCGCCGCCATGGTCCTGGCGGGTCTCGCCGCGGACGGCATCACCACCGTTCAGGGTCTGGAATACCTCGATCGCGGCTACGCCGATTTCGAAGGCAAGCTGAACGCTGTGGGCGCCTCCATTCGGCGTCTCAGCTGATCCCAGTCGACCCTTACAGTCGCAGGCGCGGGAGCGTGCCGGAATTGGTAGACGGACTCGACTCAAAATCGAGCGCCTTCGGGCATGTGGGTTCAAGTCCCACCGCTCCTATTTCCCCGCCGCCGAAAACCCCTCCGGGGAGTTCGGCGGTCATGAACACCTACGGGCGCTTTCCGCTCGAACTGGTGCGCGGCCGAGGCGTCTGGGTCTGGGACTCCAACGGCCGGCGCTACCTCGACGGTGTGGCCGGCATCGCCGTCTGCACCCTTGGGCACAGCAGCCGAGCTCTGCGTCACGCCCTCGGCCAGCAGCTGCGCAAGCTGCAGCACGTCTCCAACCTCTACCGGGTCCCCGAACAGGAGCAGCTGGCGGGCTGGATTCGCGACAACAGCTGCGCTGACAGCGTCTTCTTCTGCAATTCCGGCGCCGAGGCCAACGAGGCCGCCATCAAGCTGGCCCGCAAACACGGCCATGTCGCCCGCGGGATCGACACCAGCTCCGAGCGGGGTCCGCTGATCCTGAGTGCCCAGGCCAGTTTTCACGGCCGCACCCTGGCGGCGGTCACCGCCACGGGCCAGCCCAAATACCACCAGGGCTTTGAGCCCATGGTCCAAGGCTTCCGCTATTTCCCGTACAACGACATTGCGGCCTTCGAGGCCCTGCTGCACAAATGCGAAGCGGCGGGTCCGCGCGTGGCCGCCGTGCTGCTGGAGCCTCTCCAGGGAGAGGGAGGCGTCAACCCCGGTAACCCCGCCTTCTTCAAGCGGGTGCGGGAGCTCTGCGACAAGCTGAACATCCTGCTGATCCTCGACGAGGTCCAGGTGGGCGTCGGCCGCAGCGGCCGCCTCTGGGGCTATCAGAAGTTGGGGATCGAACCCGATGCCTTCACCCTGGCCAAGGGCCTGGGGGGTGGCTTCCCGATCGGTGCGCTCTGCGTCAAAGCCAAAGCCGATCACCTCAAGCCGGGTGAACACGCCAGCACCTTCGGCGGCAACCCGATGGCCTGCCGGGCCGGCCTCACCGTGGCCGAAGAGCTCTGCCGCCGCCAGCTGCCCGCCCACGCCGAAGCCATGGGTGCGCTGCTGCAGGAGAAGCTGTCGGATCTCGCCAGCCGTCATCCCTCCTTGATTGAAGGGGTGCGCGGCTGGGGCTTGTTGCAGGGACTCGTGCTCAGGGCCGAGGGCCCGGCGGCCATCGACGTGGTCAAGGCGGCCATGGCTGAGGGTTTGCTGCTCGTCCCGGCCGGCACCAACGTGGTGCGCTTCGTGCCTCCGCTCACGATTCAGCCCCGCCACATCCGTGAAGCGGTGAAACGTCTCGAGCGGGCCTTGCTGGCGTGCCAGAAGTCGACCCCTTCGCCGAGTTAATTGCGCCCTTCAGTCGCCGGGGCGTTGACCTGGGACTGGAGCGCATTGCCGCGGCCTTGGCGGAGCTGGGCCATCCGGAGCGCCGGTTTCAGGCGGTGCAGGTGGCCGGCACGAACGGCAAAGGCTCCATCGCCACGATGGTGCAGCAGATCGCATCGGCGGCCGGCATCCGTTGCGGCCTCTACACCTCGCCGCACCTGCTGAGCTGGTGTGAGCGGATTCGCTTACCGAACGGCTTGATCAGCGAAGACGAGCTGGCCGCGCTGTTGCGGCAGCTCCAACCGTTGGCCCGACGCCACGATCTGACCCCCTTTGAACTGGTCACGGTGGCGGGGCTCGTTGCCTTCGCCGAAGCCCAGGTGGACCTTGCCGTGTTGGAGGTTGGCCTGGGGGGCCGCCTGGATGCGACCACCGTGCATCCCGATCGCCGGGTCTTGGCCTTCGCCAGCATCGGTCTGGATCACACCGAACACCTCGGAGACACCCTGGGGGCCATCGCCTACGAGAAAGCCGCCGTCATGCACCCCGGCGCCATCGCCGTCAGCGGTCCCCAGCACCCTGATGTCCGCGCCGTCCTCCAAGCCGAAGCCCAGCGACTGCAATGCGAGCTGCGGTGGTGCTCGCCCCTGGCCAAGGAGGAGGAGGGCGGTCCCCGCCTGGGCCTCCGAGGCGATCTTCAGCGCCTCAATGGCGCCGTGGCACTCGCGGCCATCGACGCCCTGCGCAGCCAGGGCTGGTCCATCCCGGCGGCAGCCATCGCCCAGGGGCTCTTGAGCGCCCGCTGGGCGGGGCGGCTGGAGCGACGCAGCTTTGCCGGCAAGCCCCTGCTGATCGATGGTGCCCACAACCCACCGGCGGCGGCCGCCCTACGCCAGGAACTCAGCGCAGGTCCGCGGCATTGGCTGATCGGCATGCAGCGCCATAAAGACGCCCCCGAGCTGCTGCGCCTGCTGCTGCAGAGCGGCGATCAGGTGCGCATCTGCAGCTTGAGCGAGCACAGCAGCTGGAGCGCCGAGGAGCTCAGCGCTGAGCTGGATCCCCACCTGCGCCAGGCCGTCTCCATCACCCCAGCCGAGGCGGATCTCGCCGCGAACCTGCCCTGGTTGGTGGACTCCCCGCAGCTGCCCGTGGCCTGCGGTTCCCTGTATCTGGTGGGGGCCCTGCTGCCTCTGCTGAAAACGACAGACTGAGCTCAGCGCCGCCAAAGCCGACCATGACCCGCCAACGCCTGTTCAGCTGGCTCTGCGCCCTGGTGTTGCTGCTGGTGGGCGCCCCGGCGGCCTTGGCCCTCGACACCAGCGCCGGAGTCGGACTGCAGGATCGCGCCCTGTTCCAGGACACGGTCGACTACACCCTGACCAACCAGAGCGGCAAGGATTTCTCGGGTCAGCAGCTGGCCAACACCTCCTTCGCCGGCGCCGTGGGCAAGGGGGCCAACTTCCATGGCGCCAACCTCCATGGCGCGATCCTCACCCAAGGGGCTTTTCCCGGAGCTGACTTCAGCGAAGCCGACCTCTCGGACGTGCTGCTGGATCGCACCGACATGAGCGACACGGATCTGCGCGGCGCCGTGCTGGTGGGCGCCATCGCCTCCGGCAGCACTTTCACCGGAGCTCAGGTGGAGAACGCCGATTTCAGCGACGCCCTGCTCGATCGCGCTGATGTGCGCAGCCTCTGCAGCCGCGCCTCAGGCACCAATCCGATCACCGGCGTCGACACCCGCGCCAGCCTGGGCTGCTAACGCCAACCCCGCAGCTTTCCGGGATTGAGCAAACCGCCCGGGTCATAGCTGTGTTTCGCGGCCACCTGATCGGCATCCACAACCCCGAGACCGCCGTCTTCCACCGTGATGGCGTGGGGATTGAAGAGCAGGCAGCCCAGCTCGCGGGCGTGATCGATCAACGCCTGGAGGTCCTCCCGCCCGCGCCAACGCACCAGGGGCAAACAGGCCAGGCGCTGCCGGCCCATGCTGCGCACCGCCTCCAGGTGCCAGAGGACCCCATCGCCCCAGCGCTGGCGCAACCCATCGAGGGCCGGCCCCTCGGGCTGAGGCAGGAGCAACTGCAGATAGGTCAGATCTGGATCCTGGCTGCGCAGATGCAGGGTGGTGTGATTCCAGGTGAGCTCCCGCAGGGGCAGTCCGCGGCTCTGCCCCTGGGGGGCCTGCCAGATCAAGGCCCCCTGGAGCTGCGGCAACCAGCTCTGCAGGAGGGGCAGCGCATCGGGGGCCGCCAACAGCAGGATCCGGTGGGCGCGGCCATCGGCGGGAGGACACCCCTGGGGCCATGGCAGCTGCGCAGCCACCGGCGCCTCCAGGGTGCACAACGCATTGAGCACCAAGGCTGAAGCCGGCCACTGTTGGGAGGCCTCCAAGGCCCGGTCCCAACTGGAGAACTCCAGCACCAGCTGCTGCCAGGGCACCGCCGCCGCGCTGGCCATGGTGAGTGCCGTGAAGATCCCGTTGCAGCCATAGGCATGGTTCAGGGGCTCCGCCGCCCTGGCATCAAGCTGCAGCAGCCGCGGCTGGGGCTCCAGGGTCACCACCTCTGCCCCCAACAGATGACCGGGGTCCCGCAGAAAACCCCAACGCAGCGAGCCGATGCCCCCTGATCCCCCCGCGACATAGCCCCCCAGGCTGGCCGTGCGCATGGTGCTCGGCACCAGCCGCAGCTCTCTGCCGTGCTCTTGCAGCTGCTGATCGAGATCGGAGAGCACGATGCCGGGTTCGGCCGTGAAAACCCCACTGCTGGCGTCCACGTGCCGCAGACGCTTCAGTCCACTGGTCTCCAGCAGCAGGCCACCGGCCAGGGGAATGCACTGGCCGTAATTGCCCGTGGCCGCCCCCCGGACCGTGAGGCTGACGCCGTGGCGCACGCAGGCCGTCGCCACCTGGAGCACCTCCTCAGCGCTGGACACCGCAACGCCGATCTGGGCGCGGCGGCCGCACAGCAGCGGCTGCAGCACCGGCGAATAGACAAACCCATCCGCGGCCAGACCCTCCAAGTCGCCAGCGCTGCGCAGGGGTTTCATCCCAGCGGCCCGCAGATCATGGGCCAAGGCATCCAGCTGCTCCGTGCTGGCAGGGGCCGGCAACCCAGCGGGAAGAGCCTCGGGTAAGTCGGGGGTGGGATGCATCAGTTCAGGCTCTCGCAGCTGGGGGCAGGCAGCCACTGGCCCTGACGCAGCACCCGCCGCTGGGGGGGGCGGGCCAGGCAGTCCGACCAGCTCGTGGCGGTGGTGACCACCAGATCAGCCGGGGCACCTGAACGCAGCACGCCATCCCAGGCCAGGTTCAAGAGCGCCGAGGGAACCGTGGTGAAGGGCATCAAACCCTGGCGCTGCCAGGGCGGGGTGTGACTGGCGCGGTAGGTCAAGCGCAGCAACTCCAGCGGATCGAAATCACCGCCGGGGTACCAGGGGTCCTGCACGTTGTCGGCGCCGATCGCCACCGCCACCCCCTCCTGCTGAAGCAGCCGCACGGGAGCCAGCGGGCGCAGGCCCGCCTGGGTTTCCTGGTGGCGACCCAGCAGCCAAAAATTGGTGGTCGGTAAGGCGACCACGGCCACACCATGGCGTTGCATCCGAGCCGCGAGGCGCCGCGCCACCGGCTCCTTCAGCAACCCCAGGCTGCTGCTGTGGCTGCAGGTGATCGGCACCCCGGGATGGCCCCGATCGAGCTGATCCAGCAGAAGACGCAGGCCGCAAGCCGGAGCCTCGGAGCTCTCGTCGAGATGCAGGTCGATGCCGCAGCCCAGATCACCAGCCAGATCAAGCAAGGCCCGCAGGGAGGCCCCATCCCGCTGGGAATCCGCGAACGGCGGACCGATCACCCCCCCCAGTAATCCCCCGGACGCGGCCACCCGGTGCGCCAAGCCAAGACCGGCGGCGCTGCTCCAGAAGGGCAACGGCGCCAAGGCGACCAGCTGCAGGTCCACCCGGCCCCGCCACTGCTGCTGCAGAGCCAGCAGGGCATCCCAACTGGGCTCGGCGCAGCTCGATCCACTGTCCACGTGACTGCGCAAGGCACGCAGGCCATAACGCCAGGCCTGCTCCAAGGCACGGGTTCCCCGCTGCCAGACCTGCTCACGGGTGCGCTGCTCCCCCTCGCGCCAATTGGCGGCCAGGGCTCCCTCCATGGTGCCGGCGTAATTGGGGAACTGATCCCAACTGAAGGCCTTGTCGAGGTGGACATGGGCATCCACCGGCGGGGTGATCGCCAGGGGCTGATCCGCTTGGGCCTCGATCGCTTCGATCGCGGTGATCACCCCATCACGCCAGCGCAGACGCACGGGCAACAGACCGCTGGCATCACCGCAGGGCAGATCGCGCTGACCGGGATCCAAGAGCAGCCGCGGCAGACGCAGCTCGAGGGTCTGGATCTCGGCCGAGGGCATTAACGCTGCTGCAGCGGACTCTCCTTCTGGGAACTCTGCAGCACCACCAGATGGCCGGCACCAGCCAGGGTCAGCGCCTGGTAGCGGGGGACCGTGAGACCCGGCAGCAGGGTCTGACCACCCAGTTCCGTGGTGTAGAGGCTGAAGAGACCCGCGTTGTAGCGGCGGGATCCGGCCCAGGCCAACTGACCGAGCAGCTGGCGCTGGCTCGCCACCAGCTGAGGACAGTTGCTGATCACCAGCTGGGCCACCAGGGGCAGCCCGCCCGGGGCGCAGAGCTCCTTGCTGGCGAGCTCCACCAGGCGCTCACCAGCGAAGGCTTCGAAATCCGCCGGGGAGGGATTGCTCAGGGCCAACGCCGCCACGCTGATGCCCGCGGCCGTGGCCCAGGCCCAACGGCAGTCAGTGGAAGCGGCGGCCATCGTGAAGCAGGAGTCGCATTGATAGGATCTGGCGGCCCTGGCGGGCGTAGCCAAGTGGTTAAGGCACCGGGTTGTGGTCCCGGCATTCGGGGGTTCAAGTCCCCTCGCTCGCCCCTTTTTGAACCCCCGGATTCTGATCAGGAATCCGGGGGTTTTCTTTTTTCATCACATCGCGCTCACAGGCAGCCCGTGAAGGCCTGGAGCAGCCCATCCGCCCCGTGGCGGACGGGATCGAAGACCGGCAGGGCCAGCTGATCGGCGAGCCGCCGCACCGCATCCGCCGCGGAATCGTCATCCAACAGCGCCGTATTGAGGGCGATGGCACCCACCTTGGGCCGCAGTCCATCGGGCCTGCCCAGAGCTGCCAAGGCTTCACAGGCGCTGATCAGCTCCGGCAGCGGCGGGATCGCGACGGGCACCGCTCCGGGCCGGGTTCGCACATGGCTCTGGCCGGCGCGATGCACCAGCAGCAGATCCGTGGGCTGACTACCCCGCATCAGAGGGAGTGTGGCGGTGGATCCAGGGTGCGCCAGGGAGCCTTGCCCCTCCACCAACACCAGGGCCTGGGGACCCGCATCTTGTGCAGCCGCCAGCACAGCGGCCTCCACGGCACCGGCGGCGTAGTCCACCCGAACGGCATCAAGGGCAACCCCCTGGCCACTGATCAAGATGCCGGCCTGGCCGGTGCCCACAAACCGGCTATCGAGACCGGCGCGCAGGGCCGCCCGCTGCAACTCCAGACAGGCGCTCATCTTCCCGACCGCCATGTCCGATCCCACCGCCAGGATGCGGCGACAGGGCAGGGCAGCGCAGCGGGCCGTCGCCACCTCCAGCTCCGCGGGCTCCTGACGCAGATCCCAGATCCATTGACCGTCCTGCAGCGGGACCGCGGCGAACTCCGGATCCTCCGCCAGACGGCTATGCAGGCCGCTGGCCAGACTCAACCCCGCGCGCAGAGCCTGCAGGACATCGGCCCGCATCTCCACAGGCAGGCGGCCTCCCGAGGGAGCCAAGCCGACCACGGCCACCTCAGGGCCGTAGGCCAACGCCGCGGCCATGTCCGCGACAACCGGCACCGCCCGAGGGATGCCCGTCACCGCCTGGAGATCCTGGCCGGCGTGGGCTGGATCCACCACCGCCACGATCGGGCCGGTGCGGTAGCGGAGCATCGCCAGACCGGTCTTCCCGGAGAGGTTGTCCAGGCCTCCATGCAGGAGCAAGACCAGCGGGGACTCAGAGCGCAACATCAGCTCACCTCCTGCACACCAAGGCCAGGGCGCTCGGAGGGCCTGAGCACATCCCCCTGGCGATCTGGACCGGTGAAGGGATCGTCGATCAAGTTCAGATGGCTATCGAGATCGGGCCACTGCACCAGCGGCAACAGCTGGGCGGCCGCACTGTTGAGCAGGCCCCCATCGGAATAGCAGCCGAGCATCACCCCCAACCCAAGGCGCCTTGCCGCTTGGGCCATCAGCAAGCCCTCCGAGAGACCACCGCACTTCACCAATTTGATGTTGATGCCATCGACATGGGGAGCCAGGCGCAGCAGATCGCCCAGATCCCAGCAGCTTTCATCAGCCACCAGCGGAATGGTGGCCAGGCCATGGAGGGCCGCAAAGCCTGCCGTATCGAGAGCCGGATCGCTCTGGGGGGCAAGGGGCTGCTCCACCAGCACGACCCCTTGATCCGCCAGCCAAGGAATCATCTGCCGCGCCGCATCCAGATCCCAACCGCCATTGGCGTCGATCTGCAGCTCATCGCCGGGGCGCAGGGCTGAGCGCACCGCCCGCACCAGGACGCGGTCGTGCTCCAGGCCGTCGGGGGACCCCAGCTTCAACTTGATGCGGGTGGACGGGAGCTGCAGCCGCCAGCGCTCGAGCCGCGCCAGGACCGCCGAGGACTCGCCGAGCCCCAGGGTGACGCTGGTGGCGACACAAGCGCCTGGATCCAGGCCCCAGAGCCGGTGCAGCGGTTGCCCCAGCCGTTGCCCCCACCAATCCTGCAGGGCGAGATCCAGCCCGCAACGGGCCGGGGGACTGAGGTTGTTCAGCAGCGGCTCCAGGGCCTGCCGGGGCTCGGGCGCCAAGGGCTCGAGCCGAGGCGCGATCGCTTCGAGCTCGGCGGCGATGGCATCGGTTTCATAGGCGCGATGGCCCGTGTCAAAGCCACCGGTCTCACCACGACCCGTCAGGCCGTCATGCTCCAGCTCCAGCAGCAGATGCTCCACAGAGCTGGTGGTGCCGCGGCTGATGGCCAGCGGCACGGCCTTGTTCAGGCGGAAGCGATGCAGGCGAAGGCGCATGGCCCCACGGCGCTGCCTTCAAGCTGGCACAGACCGACCAGCGATGCCGGAAACTGGTGCGATGACGGCGACACAACTGAGCGCTCCTTCCACCACCGAGGCGGCAGGCGGGCGCGGCAGCTACTGGATCACGACCTTCGGCTGCCAGATGAACAAGGCGGATTCCGAGCGCATGGCCGGAATCTTGGAATCGATGGGCTATCGCGAAGCCCAGGCCGAATTAGAGGCCGACCTGGTCCTCTACAACACCTGCACGATCCGCGATAACGCCGAGCAGAAGGTCTACAGCTATCTCGGCCGCCAGGCCCAGCGCAAACGGGTCAACCCCAACCTCACTCTGGTGGTCGCCGGCTGCGTGGCCCAGCAGGAGGGCGAATCACTGCTGCGCCGCGTGCCGGAGCTGGATCTGGTGATGGGTCCGCAGCACGCCAACCGCCTCGATGTGCTCCTGGCCCAGGTGGAGCAAGGCCAGCAGGTGGTCGCCACCGAAGAGCACCACATCCTGGAAGACATCACCACGGCGCGCCGCGACAGCACGATCTGCGGCTGGGTGAACGTGATCTACGGCTGCAACGAGC
>JBMSIW010000071.1:0-10616 GCA_049418265.1 Vulcanococcus sp. | reverse complement strand
GGAGCTGCGGCAGCAGCACCCACGGGCGCCAGCTCGCGGCGAGGGGCCGCGTTGCGCTCCGAGCGATCCCGATCCCGATGGCCATCGCGGTTGCCATCACGGCTGCCATCGCGGCGGCCGCGGGGGGCCGGACGGCTATCGGGCTCTGCATCGGCCCGGCCCTTGTAGGCAGGGGTGCCACCAGGAGCGGGCTGCACCAGACAGATGATCAGCGGCTCAACCTGCAGCTCGCGGCGCAGGCGACGCTGCAGTCCCACCTCGATCTCCCGCTGAACCCCCATCCAGTCGACTTCAGGGGCCTTGCCACCGGTGTTGCGCGAGAGCTGCTGCCAGCGGTTCTCGAGCACCCAGGTGATCTCGCGCTCCGTCCAGAGGCTGAGCTTGCGGGGGTCAGCGGCGGTGACCACACCGCGCAGGTTGACCCGAGGCGGGGCGGCCATCACACCATCGGTGCTGATCACGGCGAGCATGGTGATCACGCCGTCATCGGCGAGCTGCTGACGCTCCTTGAGGACACGGGCATCAACGATGCCGTTGCGGGAGGCGTCCAGCAACTCGATGCCAGCCTTCACGGGCTCGCCCTTGTTAATGGAATCCGCGGTCAGCTCGACGACGTCACCGTTATCGATGATCAGGATGTTGTCGGCCGGGACGCCCATGGACTGGGCGGTCTTGCTGTGGCAGACCAGCATGCGGTGCTCACCGTGCACGGGCACGAAGAACTTCGGCTTGGTGAGAGCCAGCATCAGCTTCTGGTCTTCCTGGAAGCCGTGGCCTGAGACGTGGATCCCTTCGCCCTTGCCGTAGACGACCTTGGCGCCGAGCATCATCAGCCGGTCGATCGTGTTCACCACCGAGATGGTGTTCCCGGGGATAGGGCTGGCCGAGAAGATGATCGTGTCGCTGTTCTTGACCTGCACCTGAGGGTGCTCGCCGCGGGAAATGCGGCTCAACGCGGCCAGAGGTTCGCCCTGGCTGCCGGTCATCAGCAGCAGGGTTTCGCGATCCGGCAGATCACGGATCTGCTTGATCGGCACGAACAGATCATCGGGGGCGCGCATGTAGCCCAACTCACGCGCCTTGGCGATCACGTTGAGCATGGAGCGGCCGAGAAGGCCCACCTTGCGGCCGTTCTTCAGGGCCAACTCCAGGATCATCGAAACCCGATGAATGGAGCTCGCGAAGGTGGTCACAATCACCCGCCCCTCGGCCTGGGCGATGTGCCGATCAAGGGCGGGGAACACGGAACGCTCCGGCGGGCAGAAGCCAGGGAGCTCAGCGTTCGTGGAGTCGGAGAACAGACAGAGAACACCTTGCTCGCCGTAATGGGCCAGGCGAGCCATGTCGAAGGTCTCCCCATCGACAGGGGTGTGGTCGAACTTGAAGTCACCGGTGAAGATCACCGTGCCCACAGGCGTCGTGATGGCCAGCGAGAAGCTGTCCGCCATCGAGTGGGTGTTGCGGATGAACTCCACCGAGAAGTGCTGACCCACCTTCACCACATCGCGGGGAGCGACGGTTTGAAGGATGGTGCGATCCATCACACCGGCTTCTTCCATCTTTCCGGTGAGCATCGCCAGCGCCAGGCGCGGGCCATGAATCACAGGGATGTTGAAGTTCTTGAGGTGGTGGGCAATGCCACCGATGTGATCTTCGTGACCGTGGGTCACGATCATGCCGCGGATGCGCTTCTGGTTTTCCTTGAGGTAGCTGGTATCCGGCATCACCACGTTGACGCCATGCATGCCATCGCTGGGGAATGCCAGGCCGGCATCCACCAGCATGATGTCGTCGCCGTATTCAAAAACGCAGGTGTTCTTGCCGATCTCGTGAAGACCGCCCAGGGGAATCACCCGGAGGTGAGGCTGCTTGGCGGCGCCGTTACGGCTGATGGTTTGAGTCGTCATTCAGAAGGGGGGATGCGGCTCAGCCGCACAAGGTCAAAAACGGGGAAGGGGCGTTGCTCAGCAACGGATCAGGTCGGCCTTGGCGTCAGGTGGGACGCAGGGCTGCCAGAACGGAATTGAGTCGATCGCGCACATCACTGGAGGCAGAGACCAACGGAAGCCTTGGGGCACCCACAGACCATCCGGTCAGTTCGAGGGCGGCTTTGACAGGAATGGGATTCGTCGTGCAGAAGAGGGCTTTGCAGAGCGGCAGGAGCTGTTCATGCAGCGCCAGCGCCGTGCTGAGATCACCGGCCATAAAGGCCTGGACCATGCGCTGGATCTGATCGCCGGCCACGTGGCTGGCCACACTGACCACACCCACCGCTCCGACCGCGAGCATCGGCAGGGTCAGGGCATCGTCGCCGCTGTAGATCGCCAGGCGTTCGCCGCAGAGTGCGCGCAAGGCACTGACTTCTTCGGTGGTGCCACTGGCCGCTTTGAAACTCACCACGTTGGGCAAGTCCATCAGCCGGGCTGTGGTCTCCGGGCTCAGGCTGCAACCGGTGCGTCCGGGGATGTTGTAAAGCATCAGCGGTGTCTGGGGGGCAGCCTGCGCCACCGCCCGGAAATGAGCCTCAAGCCCTTCCTGCGGAGGCTTGTTGTAGTAAGGCACCACCACCAGCGCACCATCGGCGCCGAGTGCGGCGGCTTCGCCGATGGCTTCCACGGCTTCAGCCGTGCAGTTGCTGCCGGTACCGGCCAGCACCTTGGCCCGGCCGCCAACCGCCGCCTTCACGGCTGAGAACAGCTGGTGCTGCTCATCCCAACTGAGGGTGGGCGATTCACCGGTGGTTCCGCAAAGCACCAAACCATCGGAGCCGTGGTCCACCAGATGGCTCGCCAACCGTGCGGCCAAGGCCAGATCCACAGACCCGTCGGCTGCGAAGGGCGTGATCATCGCGGTGATCACGCGCCCAAAGGGTGCCGGCGAAGCGGCGCCGGGGCGCAAAGAAGACGTCACGCTTGTCGTCATGCGGTTGCGCCTGCGGTGACTTGGGCAGCCTGAGCAGCCGCGGCGGGATCCAGCAGCAGCTCAGCGATCTGGATGGCATTCAGGGCAGCACCCTTACGGATCTGATCCCCGCACAACCACAACTCCAAGGCGTTGGGCTCGCTGAGGTCCTGGCGAATGCGTCCCACCGCAACGGGATCACGCCCGGTGACATCGGTCGGCATCGGGAAGCGATTGGAGGAGAAGTCCTCAATCAGCTCGACCCCTGGGGCCACGGCCAACAGGGCCCGGGCCTCGTCCACAGGGAAGGGCTCCTGGAATTCGATATTGATGGCCTCCGAGTGAGCCCGCAGCACGGGCACCCGCACACAGGTGGCAGAGACCTTGAGATCCGGGAGTCCCATGATCTTGCGGGTCTCGTTCACCATCTTCAGCTCCTCCTCGCAGTAGCCGTTGTCCTGCAACGGGGAGTTGTGGAGAAAGAGGTTGAAGGCCAGGGAATAGGGCAGCACGCTGCTCTCAGGTGTACCGCCATCAAGCACGGTGCGGCTCAGCTGGCTGAGCTCATCCATGGCTCGGGCACCGGCACCACTGGCGGACTGATAGGTGCTGACCACCACCCGACGCATGGGCCGCCGGGCCGCCAGAGGCGCCAAGGCCAACGTCATCAAGATCGTGGTGCAGTTGGGGTTAGCGATGACCCCTTGATGGCGGAACGCCTCGAGGGGATTGACCTCGGGAACCACCAGCGGCACACCGGCATCCATGCGAAACGCACTGGAGTTGTCGATGACCACGGCGCCTGCAGCCGCAGCCACCGGCGCCCACTGCTTGGACACGGAGCCACCGGCAGAGGCCAGCACCACGTCGACGCCCACAAAGGCCTCAGCGCTGACCGGCGCGATGGTGAGGGTCTGCCCGTTCCACTCCAGGGTTTGACCTGCGGAGCGCGGTGAAGCCAGCAGGGTCAGCTGACCGACGGGGAACTGACGCTCGGCCAGCAGGGCCAGCAGCTCCTGGCCCACAGCACCGGTGGCACCCAGAACGGCCACGTGCAGAGGGCGCTGAGGCAGCGAGCGAACGTCGGTGTTGGTCAACGGAGACAAGTCAGAAGGTGATGTCAGATCCCCTGAAGCGCCGAGCGACAGGGTGCAGATGAAGCGAGGGGAGGTGACGTCTCAGGCCCAGCGTGACGAAAGCGCAGGCGTGAGGCGATGGGCGAAGGCGGGCGGACGTGATGCGGAGGCAGGCATCCCAGAAAGGGTGCGTAGACAGACAACCTGCACGACTCGTGGCGGAACTCACGTGGAGTCCGCCGGAAAGCTCTTCAGGTCACTGGTTCTTGCTGATCACAATACGCGGCCAGCTCCGCAGGCAACGAGGGCTGTTGGAGCTCGTCACAGGTGACTTCCTAGGATTGCGGGCTGCCCCGCCGAATTCCTCGGCCTGACGCCTCGATCGCTTCCATGAGCCCTGCCGCCAGCACCGCCAGCAAAACCTCTGCCAAGAAGGCGGATCTCAAGCTGAGCACCAGCGCCCGCCCCGGCAGCCGGATGGCGATCGAAATCTCCGTCCCGGCCGATCGCACCCAAGGCAGCCACAACGATGCCGTGGAGAAGCTGAGCCGCAGCGTCAAGCTTCCCGGCTTCCGCCAAGGCAAGGTGCCCCGCACCGTGCTGATGCAACAAATCGGGCCGATGCGGATCCGGGCGACCGCCCTGGAAAGCCTCGTGGACAGCGTCTTCCGCGATGCCCTGAAGCAGGCCGAGATTCCCGCCATTGGCCAACCGGCCCTCGACGGTGGCTTCGAAGCTCTGCTGGAGCGATTCGAGCCCGGCAAAGAGCTGACCTTGACCCTGGAGATGGATGTCGAGCCCACTCCCAGCCTGAAGACCACCAAAGGCTTGAAGGCGGAAGCCGAGACCGTGAGCTTCGATGCCGGCCGCGTCGATGAGCTGATCGAGCAGTCCCGCCGCCAGATGGCCACCTTGATTCCCGTGGAAGGCCGTGCTGCTGCCAGCGGCGATGTGGCAGTCCTGGGCTTCAAAGGCATCTATGAAGACAGCGGCGAGGCCATCGAAGGCGGAAGCGCCGATGCCATGGAGGTGGAACTCGAGGAAGGCCGGATGATCCCCGGCTTCGTGGAAGGTGTGATCGGCATGAAGGCCGGCGACACCAAAACCGTGAAGTGCCAGTTCCCTGAGGATTACGCCCAGGAGGACGCGGCAGGACGCAAAGCCAGTTTCGAGATCACCCTGAGCGAGTTGAAGGCGCGCGAACTCCCCGCCCTCGATGACGCCTTCGCCCAGCAGGCCAGCGATAAGCAGACCCTGGCAGAACTGCGCAGCGATCTCGAGACCCGTCTCAAGGAGGACGCCGAGCGCCGCACTCAGTCGAACCGCCATGACGCCCTGCTGGCCGCACTGGTGGAGCAGCTCGACGTGGAACTGCCCGAGACCCTGGTTCAAGAAGAGATCGTCTCCCTGCTGGAGCAAACCGCCGGTCAGTTGGCCCAACAGGGCATGGACGTGAAAAAGCTCTTCACCCCGCAGCTGATCCAGAGCCTGCGCGAGACCTCCCGGCCCGAGGCCGAAGAGCGCCTCAAGCGCAGCCTGGCCCTCAAGGCCCTGGCGACCGCGGAGAAGCTGGAAGTCGCCGATGACGCCATCGAAGCCAAGGTGAAAGAACTGAGCCGCGGCTTCAGCGACAGCTCACGGATCGATCCCAACCGTCTGCGTCAGGCCGTGCAGGAAGACCTGATGCGCGAAAAGCTGATGGGTTGGCTGGAGGAGCACTCCACCGTCACCGAGAAGGCCGCCGAGGAAGGTGCCGACAAGCCCAAGAAGGCTGCGGCCAAGAAGAGCGCCAGCAAGAAGCCAACTGCCGAGGCCTGATCCCCATAGATTGGCCGGACTGACCCCAGTCCGGCCGCGTGATCAACGCCCGCATCCATCACCCCATCCAGAACCGTTGGCGGGCCCAACAGCCGGAATCGTCGATCTGGACAGGCCCGTCGGCCGCCCCGGGAGTCCTCCCCACCGTGGTGGAGCAATCCGGGCGTGGCGATCGGGCCTTTGACATCTATTCCCGCCTGCTGCGGGAGCGGATCATCTTCCTGGGCACCGGCATTGATGACCAGGTGGCCGATGCCCTGGTGGCCCAACTCCTCTTCCTCGAAGCCGAAGATCCCGAGAAGGACATTCAGATCTACATCAACTCGCCGGGTGGATCTGTGACGGCGGGCCTGGCCATCTACGACACCATGCAGCAGGTGGCACCGGATGTGGTCACCATCTGCTACGGCCTGGCGGCCTCCATGGGCGCCTTCCTGCTCTCCGGTGGTGCCAAAGGGAAGCGCCTGGCTCTGCCGAATGCCCGGATCATGATCCACCAGCCCCTGGGCGGCGCTCAGGGCCAAGCTGTCGACATTGAGATCCAGGCCAAGGAAATCCTGTTCCTCAAAGACACCCTCAACGGACTGATGGCCGAGCACACCGGCCAACCCCTGGACAAAATCGCAGAAGACACCGACCGCGACTACTTCCTTTCCCCGGCAGAAGCGGTTCAATACGGCTTGATCGACCGTGTCGTCACCGATACGGCCCCGGTTTGATCCTTAAGGACGGCTGACGAACCGCTGGATCCCAACGATCCTGGAGTTTCGGGCCCACTGCCCCAGGAAGCCCCGCCGCATCACGCCGCCGCAACCCCCGCTCGATGGCCAAGTTCGACGCCCACCTGAAGTGCTCGTTCTGCGGAAAGTCGCAGGATCAGGTGCGCAAATTGATTGCCGGCCCTGGGGTCTACATCTGCGACGAATGCATTGATCTCTGCAACGAGATCCTCGATGAGGAACTCGTGGAGGGCCATGGCAGCGGCGGTGGTGGCCGGCAGGCTCAGGAAAGCAAGGGCAAAGCCCCGGCCAAGAAGGCCAGCAAGCCGGCCCCGACCCTTGCCGAGATCCCCAAACCCCAGGAGATCAAGGCTCACCTCGATAGCCAGGTGGTCGGCCAGGAGGAGGCCAAAAAGGTGCTCTCCGTCGCGGTCTACAACCACTACAAGCGCCTGGCCTGGCAAGGCGATGGCAAAGGAGAGAGCAACGAGACCGCCACAAAGCTGCACAAGAGCAACATCCTGCTGATCGGCCCTACGGGTTGCGGCAAAACCTTGCTGGCACAGACCCTGGCAGAACTGCTGGATGTGCCCTTCGCCGTGGCTGACGCCACCACCCTGACCGAGGCCGGCTACGTCGGCGAGGACGTGGAGAACATCCTGCTGCGGCTGCTGCAGAAGGCCGATCTGGATGTGGATCAGGCCCAGCGCGGCATCATCTACATCGACGAGATCGACAAGATCGCCCGCAAGAGCGAGAACCCCTCCATCACCCGTGATGTTTCCGGTGAGGGTGTCCAGCAGGCCCTGCTGAAGCTCCTGGAAGGCACCGTGGCCAACGTGCCCCCCCAGGGCGGCCGCAAGCACCCCTATCAGGACTGCATCCAGATCGACACCAGCCAGATCCTGTTCATCTGCGGTGGTGCCTTCGTGGGACTCGAGGACGTGGTGCAGCGGCGCATGGGCCGCAACTCGATTGGCTTCATCCCTGAAGGGGGCCGGAGCCGAAGCCGCCAGAACAAGGATCAGCAAGCCGCCCATGTGCTGCGCCACCTGGAGCCCGATGACCTGGTCAAATACGGCCTGATCCCTGAGTTCATCGGCCGGCTGCCCGTGAGCGCCGTGCTGGAGCCCCTCGACAGCCACGCCCTCGAAGCGATCCTGACCGAGCCCCGCGACGCTCTGGTGAAGCAGTTCCAGACCCTGCTGAGCATGGATGACGTGCGCCTCGACTTTGAGCCGGGCGCTGTGGAGGCCATCGCGGCCGAAGCCCATCGCCGCAAGACCGGCGCCCGCGCCCTGCGCGGCATCGTTGAAGAACTGATGCTCGACCTGATGTACGACCTCCCATCGGACAAGAGCACCAAGTCCTTCACCGTGACCCGTGCCCTGGTGGAAGAACGCACCCAGGCCAAGGTGCTGCCCCTACCCGGCAGTGAGCAGGCCCAACAGGAATCGGCCTAAGGCCAAGGCATGGCCGCTGCCGATCACCTGGAGTGCCCCAGGCAGCACGGTCTGTTCCATCACCACGGGATTGATCTGGGGGATGGAACCATCGCCCACTACCTGGAAGGGCGTGAAATCCTGCGCAGCCCCTTAGAGGACTTCAGCCGCGGCCAACCGATCCAGGTGGTCCCCTATCCGGAGGGGAGTTGCTCGAAGGCCAGCCAAACCCTGCGCCGGGCCCTCAGTCGCCTGGGGGAGCAGAACTACAACCTGCTGTTCAACAACTGCGAGCACTTCGCCCACTGGTGCAAAACGGGGCGACACCGCAGCACCCAGGTGGAGGACTGGCTGCAGACCGGCAGCCTGGGGGCGCTGGCCTTGGGGCAATTCATGCCCGCAGCGGTCCTCACCGGCGCCAAGCTGCTGCTGCGCCAGGGGCTGCGGCTGGATCCCAGCCAGGTGGAGAAAGGTCGGGCCCTCGCCCTACGCAGCCTGGAGCAGCTGGATGGGTTGCGGCTCAAGCTTCAGCAGCGGCTGGAAGAGGAACTCAGCCGTGCGGAGGCGCGCTGGAGCGCAGCGGATACCCAAAGCCATGGGCAGTTTCAGCAACTCCAACAGGCCGCCCAAACCCTGGCCGACCAACTCAGCGAGGTCGAAGACATGGAAACCAAACTCGAGCAGTGGCTCAGGGGGCAGGGCCAGTAGCCTCCAGCCATGCCGGTCGCCTACCAACCGCTCCATCACAAGTACCGCCCCCAGCGGTTTGATCAGCTTGTGGGGCAGGAGGCGATCGCAGCCACCCTTGGCAATGCCCTGCGCTCGGGGCGCATTGCACCGGCCTACCTCTTCAGCGGACCGCGGGGCACCGGCAAGACCTCCAGCGCCCGGATCCTGGCCCGCTCACTCAATTGCCTGAGCGGTGAGGGCCCCACACCGGAGCCCTGCGGCAGCTGTGAGCTGTGTCGTTCCATCGCCAATGGCACGGCCCTCGATGTGATCGAGATCGACGCGGCCTCCAACACCGGCGTCGACAACATCCGTGAGCTGATTGAACGTTCACGCTTCGCTCCCGTCCAGGCCCGCTGGAAGGTCTATGTGGTCGACGAGTGCCACATGCTCTCGACGGCAGCCTTCAACGCCCTGCTCAAAACCCTCGAGGAACCGCCGCCGCGGGTGGTCTTCGTGCTGGCCACCACGGACCCGCAGCGGGTACTGCCCACGATCCTCAGCCGCTGCCAGCGCTTCGACTTTCGGCGCATTCCCCTGGATGCACTGGAACAACACCTCCACTGGATCGCCCAGCAGGAAGACATCCAGATCACCCCTGAGGCCCTGCACGTCGTGGCCCAACGGGCCCAAGGCGGCCTGCGCGACGCCGAGAGCCTGCTCGATCAGCTGAGCCTGCTGCCAGGCCCGGTGGAGCCGATGGCCGTCTGGGAACTGCTGGGGGCCGTGCCCGAGCAGGAACTGCTGCAACTGGCCCAGGCCCTGGCCGGCAGTGAGCCGCTGGGGGTGATCGAGGCCTCACGCAACCTGCTCGAGCGCGGCCGTGAGCCCGGTGCGGTCCTGCAGGGGATGGCGGGCCTGCTGCGAGATCTCGTCCTGGCCGGCGTTGCCCCCGAACGCCTTGAGCTGACCAGCTTCTCTCCCCAGTTGCGCGGCGAGCTGCCCGCGCTGGCCCGCAGCCTCGGCAAGGCCAAGTTGCTGCGCTGGCAGGCCCAACTCAAAGGCAGCGAACAGCAACTGCGCCAGAGCGTGCAGCCGCGTCTCTGGCTTGAAGTGCTGCTGCTCGGCCTGCTCGCAGAACCCAACGCCCCCGCTCAAGCAGCACCAGCTCAAGCAGCCCCGGCTCAGACAGCCCCGGCTCAGGCAGCCGCCCCAGCCACCCAAGCCCCCCCAGCGCCGGCTCCCGCCCAGGTAGCCCCCCCAGCGCCAGCGCCGGTGGCCGCAGCCCAGATCAAGGCCGAGACGGCGAGCGCCTCAGCCCCCAGCGACCAGCCGCCGGCAACAGCGCAGGCTCAGGATCAGGATCAAGGTCAGGACCTGGGCGAACTGTGGCAGCAGATCCTGGCGGGCCTGGAGCTCCCCTCCACCCGCATGCTGCTGTCGCAGCAGGCCGTGTTAGCGCGCCTCGATAGCCAACGAGCCGTGGTTCAGGTGGCTGGCAACTGGACCGCCATGGTGCAGAGCCGCCTGCCGCTGCTGGAAAAGGCCGTGGCATCGGCCCTGGGCAGCCCCCGGCAAGTGGTCCTGGAGGCTGGGGGCGCGGTCCCGCCCCCCGCAGCACCAAGCCAGCCCAAGCCCCCACCGGCACCGGCCGTGATCCCGGCAGCGCCCAGCCCTCTGGCAGCGCCCAATCCCCCGGCGGCGCCCAGTCCCCCAGCACCCCAGGCAAGCGCACCAGAGCCTGCCCCGCAGCCAGTCCCGAGCCAACCGCCAACGGTCGTTGCGCCAATGGTCGCGGCCCCAACGGTCGCCGCGCCGGCGGCGGAAGCACCAGGACAGAGGGGGCTGATCGACGATCAGGCCAAGCGGCTCGCGGAGTTTTTTAACGGCGAGGTGGTCGACCTACAGGACCCCTTGCCAGAACTCAGCAACCAGTCCAGCAACCAGGCCAGCAACCAGTCAGAGGCGGCCTAAAGCTCCAGCGCCTTGGG
>JBMSIW010000070.1:0-10799 GCA_049418265.1 Vulcanococcus sp. | reverse complement strand
TGTGCTCAGATTTGCGGGTGTCGCCAGTTCTGCGTTGACCAGTCTTTCTTCCGCTCCAATTAACAACTGTGCGCTGTCGTTGTCTTCTCCCTGACCCTCGTAGAGTGCTTGTCCAGTGATCAGCGCCAGCGCCAGCCTTTCCCCTTCGTCTCCTGGGCTATCGGCCAGTCCAGCTTGATCCTCCAGCCAGTGACCCACTTCTTCGAGGAGTACTTGCAGGCGCATTTCGCCTTGCTCCTCAAGAGCATTGTCAATGAGAATCAGATCCTCTTCTGCAATGTATGCTCCTTTTACCCAGGCTGAATTAAACTCGGCCCAGCGCACTTCAGGCCGAATCTCCCCACGAATAAAGGCTTCGACCGTTGCTTTGATTTCAAGGGCTGCTGCTCCGTAGGCGCTCTCTAATGCCTGCTCCAGACGCCCACTGATGGATGCTTCTTCCAGGATTCTGCGAGCCTCCTGATCCAAATCAGGTGCCGTTTCCCCAATCTGTACTCCGACGCTCTTGATCAGTGATGCCGCCGCCGGGATTGTCCCCTCGAGCTCCCGGCCGTAGAGCAGTTCGACCTGGACTTCTGTGGCGTTCCTGATTTCTTCAATCAGTGCTTCCCGCTCTCCATCAGCGCCGGCCGCCTGATCGTGCAGCCAGATCTTGATCGTGTTGGCCTCGCCTAGCAGGTCTTTCCACTGACTAACGCCTTGGATCCACTGCTCACGGCCTTCCAGGCTCAGCTCATCAGAGCCAATTTGCAGCGTCCCTGTCCCAGAGCTCGGGACGACCAAAAAGACCGACTTGTAGCCACCTACCGCCGTCTTTTCCCTCAGAACCCGTGAGATTTCTTGGATTCCACTCTGCTGGTCATTCAGGAGCACCACATCTGTATGCGGTGGCAAGCTCGAGACAACAGATTCCCAGCCCTCCACTGAGGTCTGCAGTGCCAGCAGAACCTTCGTCGTGGTTCCGCCGCTGGCCTCACTGTCGCCGTTGATCTCCCCAATGGAGCCAAGCAGCCCGCCGTCAGCCCATTGCTGATCTTGCCCGTCGGTGCCGCCGAGGTTCAGGCTTTCCTGCCATAGCACCTCCTGCCGGACCTTTTCCAGCAGTCGAGAGAGATCCGCGTCCGAGCCAACGCTCGACTGCTGCTGCTGCCAGTCATCCCCCTGGTTCTGAGACAGCGGATCAGATCCGCCCTGCTGATCCAGCTGGCCCAGATCCCAGTCCAGAGCTTGACTTTCCAGCGGTTCCACGGCACACAATTTCCCTCATCCACTCTCGCCAGCGCCCCCCCAGAAGTGAACCCCATTTCCGGGGTATCCCGCGCGCCCACCCGCCTCAGGCGTCTAGCGCTCCGCTGGTTTGATTACTTCTGCCGCATCCTCTCGATCCATCTTGGGATTTTTACCCGCTTTTGGCCTCTGGGATCAATAGCTCAACCAGTGCCCCCCCCTCAGCTGAATCCTTGATCGCCACCGTCCCCCCCAGCTGCCTCACCACCTCTTGCACAAGAAATAAGCCTGTCCCGGTTCCCCGTTCCTTCGATGAATAGGGCCCAATCAGAACATTCTCTCTTGCTTCTTCCAAAAAGCCTGGTCCACTGTCCGACACACTGAGCAGGATCATTCCACTTGCTTTCTCAGTGGTTGCACTCACCTTCACAACTCCCGTCTTCCCACCATTGCCTTGATCTGCTTCTTCGGCATTCCTAATCAAATTGTCGAGTAGCAGAGTCATGACTCCCCTATCACACCCTATCTTTGCTTCTTTCGTTTTTTCATCTACTTTAAGACTGAGACGCCTGTTCCTCGATCCTGTTGCCTGGATCTTTAGAAGCCTAAAAACATCGTCAATCTTGCATGTGCTTTTAGACCCTGTTGACTTCACTAGCTGCAAGATCGACCTTATCCTGCTTGTTTGATCTGAGATCTGCCTCATGATCTCTGTTGCCGAGTGTCGCCTCTCATCTCTTTCTAGACTTGAGGATGACTCTGTTTCCCATTGCTCAATTTTCAACCTCAACAGTGCCAGAGGGCCGTTGATCTCATGGCTGATGCTGCTCGCCACTCTGCTCAATCTCAGTTTGTACTCAGTCGTTTTCGAGCGAGATTCCAGTTGACTCCGCAGCTCTCGTTCCTCCATTAGCACCATGCCAATGTATAGGCAATAGATATTGGCCAGCAGCATTGCCATGCCCAACTGCACACCTTCCACCAGATCTCCATTGAATAACCACTGCTGGATGCCGAGTGCTAGCTGAACAACAAGGCTCAGGATTGCGACCTCTTCAATGTTCCCCAAGTTGATCGATCCTATCAACAGGATTGGTTCGATGATCAAGGGTATAGCCCACGGACCTGCAATCTTCGCTTTTAAGCTCATCCCAAGGACGCTTATATACGCTCCAATTGCGGTGGCTAGTCTGGCCATGGACCTCGGTCTTTTCAGGCTTTGCCATGCCCCCTTCGCGTTGATCAGTAGGATTGTCACGCTTGACTGGGCGGCTGTGTTGCCGCACCACCAACTCAGCCATGCATTGATCCCTTCACTTCCAATGATCCAGGATCCGATTGTTGCGCTTAGCGGCTGTGCTACTAAGCCAATGACTATTAGATAGTTGATCAAATCCCGTGTGCTTTGCACTGGATAGCGAATACCGATTCGCTTTGTGAGTGAACTTGCCGAACAATTGATGACCCCATTGCTCAGTCCAAGTAAGATCGCGTTCGGTATGATCACCCCATTGATCGTCGCCAGTAGAGCCTGCGCAAGTGCGATCGTTGGAAGCGCCCTCCAACCCCACTGAATCGCGGCGTATAAAGCAATTCCCTCTGGAATGAAAATGACCGGAGTTACGATGTTCGAGGCGCTTTGAAGCTGCAGGACTGCTGTTCCTGTCAGGACGTAGGCCGCAGTCACTACCAGGGCGGCCTTCGCTGTCATCTTTCGGCCTTTGTCGTTCATTCTTGTCTTTCGCGTGCCGTCTCTGAATAAAGTACTGCGAGCCTGATTAGCGCGCTACCAGACTCGCCGACGATCTGTGCTATCTCCTTGCGGTAGCTTTCAATTGTCTGTTTCGAGAGTTTCAGCTCTGCTGCGATCTCTTTTGTCGTCTTTCCCTGCCCCATTGCCAAGAAGACCGCCTTGAGTCTCTCTGGCATCTGAGGCTCTTCTCCAACTCCCGCCTCGCGCTCCTTCTTGTTGAGTGTTGCTTGTTTCCCTTGGTCCTTCGCGTCGATCTTTAGAGTCTCTGCCGCCATTGCGCGCAACTGTTCAATATCAATATCCTTTTTATCGACTATCCCCGCAACATTCGAGACCTCCAACGCGCAATCATTGACCTCCATTGGTCTGCCTGTAACGATCACGATTGATACTGCCGGTATCAAGCGGGCAAGCTCTGGAACGATCGCTGATCCATTCTCGTCACCCAGGTCCACGTCCAGGAGGACCAGTTCAGGCCTCTCTTCCTTGGCGACTTCGCGTAATTCTTTACCGCTTCCGGCTTCTAGTATTATTAGGTCTTCAGACAGGCTCGCGAGGCCTTCGCTCAGCGCCCTTCTCAGTAGTGGATGGTCATCCGCTATTAGAATCTTCAATGGGCCTGCATGCCTCCTTCTTATTTTAAGCTCGCCGCTCTGTTCTGTCGATCGTTGCTTCGTTTTTCAGATTCTGGCTGCCTGATCCATGCCTTTTGGCCTGCCTGGCTTCCACGATCTCTAATCCTGTTATTCGATCGCCTTTGGCCCACCTCCCTCTCGATTCAGCCGTCGTCTTCATGAACGCCTCTACCTTTGGCGTTCACTGCTCCAGCGCACCCCCTCGCTGGCTTCGGTTTTCGCCCTCGCGCGTGACTCGCTAGCTGCTGCCTCCTCTTGCCTTCTCTGGGGGCCGGTGCGACCGCCTTCTAGTCTCCTTGGACTTGTGACACTTGTGTGTCTTACCTTTCACGGAGCACCCTTTGAGCGCTTCTGCCACGCCGACGCTGCGTCTGGAGCGCTGCCTTGAATCGGTCTCTCCTGATCGCTACCCCAGCAAAGCTGAGCTGCTGAGCTGCCTGCCGGCTGAGCTCAATCGCTTCGATCCGATCAAGGCCTGGGGCAGCCTGGCTCTTTCCGCTGGACTCTCGCTGCTGGCCTACGCCAGCGGCACCCTGATCCCCCTGCAGTGGGCGGCGCTCCCCCTCTGGCTGCTCTATGGCGTGGTGACGGGCACCGTGGCCATGGGCCTTTGGGTGTTGGCCCACGAATGTGGTCATAACGCCTTCCATCCCAATCGCCGCCTGGAGGCCTGCGTGGGATTCCTGCTGCACAGCTTGCTGTTGGTGCCGTACTTCAGCTGGGCCCGCAGCCATGCGGTGCACCACGCCCATTGCAACCACCTCGAGGGCGGCGAAACCCACGTGCCGCCTCGTTCGGATTCCCGTTCCGGGCAGATCACGGAAGACCTCAAGCGCAAGCTCGGATCCCGGCGCTTCGGTCTGATCTCCATGCTCAACCACCTGATCCTGGGCTGGCCGCTCTATCTGTTTTTCGGGGCCACGGGCGGTGAGGACTACGGCCGACCGACCTCCCACTTTTGGATGCGCTCCTCTTTGGAGCCCGGCCAGCGTCACCTCTTCCCGCCGGCCTTCCGCCGCCTGATGGTGCGCTCGAACCTCGGCCTGGTGGCGATGCTGCTGGTCCTGGCTGGCCTCTCGCTTCAGTTCTCAGCACTGCGGGTGCTGGGCGTCTATGGCCTTCCCTATCTGGTGGTGAACGCCTGGCTGGTGATCTACACCTGGCTTCAGCACACCGACCTGGGCATTCCCCACTTCTCCAACGAGCACTGGACCTGGGCCAAGGGTGCCCTGCAGACCGTCGATCGCCCCTACGGCCCGCTGCTGAACCTGCTGCACCACGGCATTGGCTCGACGCACGTCTGCCACCACGTGAATTCGGCGATTCCCCACTACAACGCCTGGCGCGGCACCGCGATCCTGCGGCAGCGCTACCCCGAGCTGGTCCGCTATGACCGCACTCCGATTCACCGTGCCCTCTGGCGCATTGCGAGCCGCTGCGGGGCCGTGCGCCGGAGCCCGCTCGATGGGGCTTTCTATTACTGAGGCCCATCGGCCGCTGGCCTCGCCAGACTCCTAAGAAACGAACCGACATCGCCCTGCCCATGCGTCTTCCCTTGCTCTGGAAGGCTTTGGCCTATCGGGTAATCGCGATCGCCTTTACGGCCCTGTTCACCGGCATCAGCAAGTCCCTGGAGATCCATGCCGGTCTGACCTTGATCTATTACGTCTTTGACGTGCTCTGGGAGCGTTGGAGGCGCCGCTGAGGGCCGCGCCGATCAAAAAAAGGCCCCCTTCGGGGCCTGGACCACGCCTTAGGCAGCGGGCTCGCTGGAACAGTCCTCATCAAAGAGGCCCAGGCGCTCGAGCCATTGGTTGGATTGGCTGCGGTTCCAGTCGTGGTCCCGTTCGAGCACATCGGCAATCGAGACCATCAGATCGAAGAGTTCCGCTTCAAAGCCGCCGTTCTCGCGGGCCAGCGCCTGGATCTCCTGGCCCAGTTGCAGCAGCTCCAGCTCCGCCATCCAGTCCCCTTGCTCAAAGGAGCGGCGTTGGCGCGAGGGAAGGGGCCGCTCGATCAGGGAGTGGATCACGGGCGCCAGTCCACTGAGCAGTCGGGTGAGTTCGTTGAGTCGCAAAGGTTCTCCTTCAAGGCCCCCTAGGGTTCCGGGGCGAGGGGAACGGGCCGCAGCCCGCAGGCCGTGCGGCAATCCAGCCACGTGCTCAGGGGGATGCCCAGGCGCCTGGCGATCTCCCCATCGCTGAGATCGAGCTCCAGCCAGCGGCGCGCCTTGATCCAGAGCTCCCTGTAGCGATGGCTGATGCGCACCGCAAATCCCGTGTCGCGCAGGTGATGGAGCAGCTCGCCTTTCACCTTGCTCACCAGATAACTGGAGGGGCGGTAGCCCTTGCTGGGATCGAACTGGGCGGCGGCCTTGCAGAGGCCCTCATAGGCCGGGCTGAGCAGGTCCTCGATCGGCATGGACCAGCGGCGGGCGTAGCGGCCGGCCTGCATGCGGGCTAAGCCCAGGTGCTCTGCGGCAAAACGCCGTTGCTCGGCGCTGAGGCGAATGGTCTGGAGGGATGCCATGGCTCTCCAACAGGTGCGGGAGGCTACCTGCAAGGCCCAATGCCAAAAGCAGCTGGAAGATCGGGGTCAGCTTCGGGCCGAGATCCCTTGAGCCCCGGTGCTGGGCCCCACAGCTGTGCCGCGGGGTCCCCACAGCTGTGGGCGGCCTGCCGTGGTGCTCGGCGGCCAGAACCGTCTCAGCCGTCACACCTGCTATGGCCACGCAAGTTCTGCTCACCCGGCACCACGACGAGGCGATGGAGATCGCCTGCCAACGGGGGCTCTGGATGCCCCTGGCTCTGCCCACCGAGAAACTGCCGACGCTCTTTTATTTGAGCGCGATCCGCGAGACGGATGATCGTCTCCATTCCCTGCTGGAGATCCGTTGGTTTGAGCCCTGGTGCTCGCCAGCGGCAACCCCGTTGTGGCTTCCGGTGCTGGGTCGTCTGTTGCCCCTGCCGCGTCCTGTGCCCCTGGGCGATCGGCAACGGCTCCAGGGATGGCTACCGGAGCGTCGTGATCAGTTCCAAGTGCTGGATCTGCTGCCTGTGCTGGAGGCTGAGCGCCTCAGCGATCTGGTCTGCGGCAGGCCAGGTCGTTGCCGCGCAGGAACCCGTGGCCGAGCCCCCAGGCGATCAGCCCGCGCTGATCGCGCACCCCTACCTTGCGGTAGAGATCACTGAGCTGACGGCGAATGGTGTCGCTGCGGCGCTGTTGCAAGGCGGCGATCTCCCGGCTGTTGAATCCCCGCGCCAGCAGCTCCATGAGCTGCTGCTCCTTGCTGCGGAGATGGATGGAGCGTGGGGGTTGCTGCCGCAGCCGCTCTCCCAGGACGGGATCGAGCGATTGCAGACCCCGCAGCAGCATCAAGACGGCCTGCAGCAGCCGTCCACCGCCGCAGTGCTGGCGGCAGCAGAGACCATCGGCCCCGCTGCTCCAGAGTTGCTCAAGGCGCTCCTGGGGCACCCCGGCATCCAGGCAGACCAAGGTCCGCGCCTGGGGAAGCTGCTCCATCAAGGCGATCGCCCCACCATCGGCCAGTTGGTCATCACAGATCAGCAGTAATCGTCCTGCTTGCGGTAGTGGCAGAGCGAGTAACTCCGCAATGGAGCGCGCCGCAAATTGACAGCTCTCCAGTAGCACCGAGACCGAGGCAATCAGGCGGTCATCGCTGGAGCAGACCGCGATCGTCCACTCCCGCTGCAGGCAGGCAATGGCCTGCTGCAGCGCTTGCACTTGCTGGCGGATCTCGCCTGGAGTCATGGTTCATGGATCTCCCCCGTCGCTCTAGCGACGAACCCTCAATCCGCGCGAATTGTTTGGTTTCTGATCAGACTGTGACCCAGCTGCTTACCTGGGTGTTGTGCCATTGCGTGAGCAGATCCCTCAGTTGTGTAGCCGTCAGGGGATAGCGCGGGCTGCTGAGTTGCCGGGATAACCACTCCATGGCGGGAGGAGCGCCGCAGCGGCGTTGGTGCTCCTCGATGAGCTGCTGCGCCTTGATCATCAAGGCGGCTTTTTGCTCGGGAAAGGCGATCAATCGCTTGGCCTTCTGTTCAAAGCGGAACAAGCCGCGGCGGATCCAGAAGCAGGCATAGGTGGAGAAGCGGTAGCCCTTTTGTGGATCAAATTTCTCGGCGGCGCGCACCAGGTTCAGGGCCCCTTCCTGCAGGGCATCGGCGGGTAGGTGTCTGTGGTGTTGCCTCCAGGTGTGAGCCACCAGGGCCAGGTTGTGTTGCACCAGGCGATCACGGGCCCGCAGGGCCGCTGCGCGCACGGCGCGAGGGGCGTGATCGGGTCCCTGCGGATGCCGCTGCCAGCGTTGGATGCGGCGCGCCAGCTCCAGCACGGTGCGCTCGGGCAAGGGGGCCTGGCAGCGGCTGGTCTGGATCCATTGGCGCACGGACTGGTCCATGGCAACAGGGGCAGCTGTGCTGAGGATTCCCCGCTTTGCCCCCGCTGCGCCGATGATGGCTGGCCAGGATTTCCTCGCCTTCCGTGCCCCGCCTTCTGCGCCCCCTTCTGGTTCTGGCTGTCCTCTCGGCTTCAGCGGCTTCGGCGGCTCCCTTCAGCTACGACCCGGTCTCCTTTGCGGGTTACGCCAACCAGATCTTCAAGGGCAAAGGGGAAGGGGTCTTTGTGCGCAACCTGGGCACCTGCCTGCGGGAGGGTGCCGATCGCCAGGGGTATCGCTGCTTGAGCGGTGAGTTGCTGCAGGACGTGCCCGCCAAGAAGGGCCGCAATTTCTGCAAGCTGTCGGCCCTCTGGTACGTGCCCCGCAGCAAGAGCGTTCAGTACCGGATCGCCTCCTGCCAGTTCAAAGGTGATCAGCAGCGCATGATCGAGTCCGGTCAGAACCTGCTGCGCCAGGGCCTCGAGCAGCTGGAGAACTACTCCAAGTAGTCCAGGGCCGCTTGGCCGCGCCGGTGGATCTCCTGGGCGTAGCCCGTCCAGGTGCCCTGGCCCCAGTAGCGAAAGCAGCTGGTCTCCAGCAGGAGCAGATGCAGCAGGGCCTCCTGGTAGCCGGCGCTGCCCGTGTCGGCAGGACCCGTGCCTGTCGCAGCGGAGACCCGCTGGTGAAAGGCCGCGCTGAGGGCCTGCATCGGCTCCAGGACGCTCTCATAGCCCTGCACCCAGCTCAGGTCGTTGGTCCAGGAGGCCCCATCCATCGAGAAGCCAGGGTCCTCGGCTTTGCGCGCGCGGATGGTCTCCTCAAGGTCCTCGGCCGACCAGCGATCCCCCAGTTGCCCGTAGAGCTGGAACTGGCCGACGGCCTGGATGGCCGGGAACTGCTCGGCCGTGATCCCCTCGGCCTCGAGCAGCTCGAGGTATTCGCTGCCGTTGAGGGCCGCTGTCCTGGCTCCGGCTTCAGCGGCCAGCCTGCGGTGAGCGGCCAGGAAGGCCGGAGGGAACTCGTTCATCATCACGCCGCCGTTCTCGCCATCGGCGATCTGGGAGACAAGAGAAGGCACCTGCTTGTCTCCCAGGGGGAGACGATCGCGGCTGATCGCCTCGTAGCAGGGCTGCATCTGCCCCACCAGCTTGGTGTCGGAGCCCTGGGTTTTGATCAGGGCCGTGATCGCGCGGCTCTCGCCTCGGCCGTTGCGGGCGATCAGGCGATTGGGCAGATACTTCTGGGCCTCACTGAGGGGCTCGCCCTGGAGGGTCTCGACGCTGTGCTCCTGCAGCAAGACCCAGCGGTAGCCGCAGTTCTGCAGAGCCTCGATAAAGGCATACAGGGTGTCCGGATGGTTCGGCAGGGCCATCTCCGGTGGGGAGAAGCCCCGCACCCGCTGCAGGGCCTCAAGGCCAAAGGCATGGGCGAACTGGTGCTGCCAGGCCTCGATCTGGAGCTGCAGGTCAGGAATCGGCGTGGACGGCGCAACCGCATGGCTCCAGAAGCTGCCGAGCCATTCGACGTGCTGCTGCATCTCCCGATCACAGGCCAGATGGCGCCAGGCGCCTGTGATGTCAGAGCGGCCCATCTGCTCGGCGCCCCAGAGCAGATTGCCGGAGACATCCAGCATGATCCGCGGGTGGCAGCCCTCCGCGATCAGCTGCGGCATCAGATCAGCGAGGCGCCGGTAGCACTGGGCGAAGGGTTCGGCGTTGTGGTTATCGCCCTCGCCCGGGTGCTCGAACATGTACTGCAGGTGGGAGATCAGCTCTCCTGCTGCGCCGGCGGGGATCGTGGGCTGATGCATGTGCAGGGCACAGGCAAAGGCCGCGCGCAGATCCTGGAGCTGCAGGGGGCTTCGCTCTCGCCAGTAGCGATCGCCGCTGGCCATGGCAGACCGGATCTCGGCTTCTCGCCCGCAGATCGCGGGCCGGATGGTCTTGCTCATGGGCCTCGCAGCGGTGGGCGTCTGATCCAGGCCTGCCTGGCGTGCGCTGCCTGGCGTGCCCTCGCGGCTGCCCTTCGCTGACATCACAACACCTCTGCTCGGTGATGGCCATCTCCGGCAAGCGCCTCGTGGCGGCAGGCCAGCTCCCCGAGGTGTTCCAGGGAGGCCTCTGGGTTCAGGCGTCTTGGCAGCTCAGCACCTGGCCTTGCCATTCAATGCGCGTGGTGCCCTGATGCAGCCAGAGCTCGACGCCTGATCCGCTGTAGCGCGCGCCGCTGGCGGAGCGGGCAATGGGCAGACGCACCTGCTGCTCCCCCACCATCAGATCCACGCTGGGGGGCTGAGCCTGGTTCAGATAGACAACCGATACGGGCTTGTTGATCGGCCCCTCACAGCGGAGCGCGCGCCGCCACAGCACGCTCAAGGTGTAGTCGCCCTCGCGGTTGAAGCGGATGCCCTCGTCGCTGTTGGTGCGCTCGTAGGTTTTTCCGGCTTCATCGGCCAAGAAGCGAAAGGCCCAGCGCTTGCCCATCAAGACCGTGGCGTTTCCCTGCCGCTGGGAGAACAGGCAGGAGCTGGATTCAATCGGCACGGTGTGGTCGTGCCGGCTGAGCTGGCAGAGGGCTTCGGTGCTGTCGGCGCGCGCCGAACCCGCGCCCGTCAGTGCGGCGATCGCCAGGGACCTGAGCAGCAATCTCTTCATGGGCACAGTCTGGGAGGTGTTGACCAGGGGGACGACCCTGAATCCGTTGTGCGTCTTGCGTCTTGCGTCGTGCATGGGAAAGGACGGCCAGGTCTGACCGTCCTTGAGCCGGTGACGGGGCTTGAGGC
>JBMSIW010000069.1:0-10919 GCA_049418265.1 Vulcanococcus sp. | reverse complement strand
GCTGCCACCACCAGGGCCGCCACCTGTTCGAGTCGCTTCACCATGGCGCCGGGCTGTGCGGGGACGCAAAACAGTCTGCAGGGCCGGACCTCCCAGGGGAGATGATGCAGAACGGACCGGGCCCCAGGCGCCCTCCACTGCACACGCCTTGCTCCGCCTCGAACGCGTCTCGAAGATCTATCCCACCGGTGAGGTGCTGCGGGATGTCACCTGGGAGGTGAAGGCGGGCGATCGCATTGGCCTGGTGGGGGTGAACGGCGCCGGCAAATCCACCCAGATGCGGATCATCGCCGGGATGGAGGAGCCCAGCAGCGGTCAGGTCGTGAAGCAGGGCGATCCCCGGATCGTGTATCTGCAGCAGGAATTTGATGTCGACGTGCGCCGCACGGTGCGGCAGGAGCTGTTTCAGGCCTTCGGTGAAGCGGCCACGGTGCTCAACCGCCAGCGCGAGGTGGAAGAGGAGATGGGCAGCGAGAAGGCCGCCGAAGACCCCGATCACCTCGACGAGCTGATCCACGAGCTGGGCAGCCTGCAGAGCCGCTTCGAGAGCCTGCACGGCTACGAGCTCGATGCCCGCATCGACAAGTTGCTGCCCACCATCGGCTTCAGCGCGGAAGGTGCCGAGCAGCTGGTGGGCGACTACTCGGGCGGCTGGCAGATGCGCATCGCCCTGGGCAAGGTGCTGCTGCAGGAGCCGGATCTCTTGCTGCTGGACGAACCCACCAACCACCTGGATGTGGAAACGATCCAGTGGCTGGAGGACTACCTGGTGGGCCAGACCTGCCCACTGGTGGTGATCAGCCACGACCGGGCCTTCCTGGACCGGGTCTGCAATCAGATCGTGGAAACCGAGCGGGGCGTCTCCCGCAGCTACCTGGGCAACTACAGCCAGCACCTCGAGCAAAAGGCCCTGGAGCGCGAAGCCGGCCAGGCCGCCTTTGAGCGTCAGCAAAAGGAGCTCGCCACCCAGCAGGCCTACATCGATCGTTTCCGCGCCAGCGCCACCCGCTCCACCCAGGCCAAGAGCCGCGAGAAGCTGCTCGACAAGGTGGAGCGCATCGAGGCGCCGATCGAAAGCGTCAGCGGGCCGCGCTTCCAGTTCCCGCCCGCTCCCCGCAGCGGCCGCCTGATCGCTGAGATCAAAGACCTCAGCCACAGCTACGGCGATCAGATCCTGTTCCTGGGCACCAACCTGGAGGTGGAGCGGGGCGATCGCATCGCCTTTGTGGGCCCCAACGGCGCCGGCAAATCCACGCTGCTGCGCCTGGTGATGGGTATCGAGACGCCCGATGAGGGCTTCGCGGGCCTGGGGGAGCACAACGTGATCGCCGGCTACTTCGAGCAGAACCAGGCCGAGGCTCTCGATCTCTCCAAGACCGTGATCGACACCCTGTTTGAGGCGGTGCCGGATTGGACCCAGACCCAGGTGCGCTCGCTGCTGGGCAGCTTCTGCTTCAGCAACGACGCCGTGTTCAAGGAGGTGGGCAAGCTGTCGGGGGGCGAGAAGGCGCGGCTGGCCCTGGCCCTGATGTTGCTGATGCCCTGCAATCTGGTGGTGCTCGATGAGCCCACCAACCACCTCGACATCCCAGCCAAGCAGATGCTCGAGGATGCGCTGATCGAGTACGACGGCGCCGTGCTGGTCGTCAGCCACGACCGCTACTTCATCTCGCGGGTAGCCAACAAGATCGTGGAAATCCGCGACGGGGAATTGGTGCTCTACCGCGGCGATTACGCCTACTACCGCGAGAAGAAAGCCGAAGAGGCAGCAGAAGCCGCCGCAAGCCAAGAAGCAGCGGAACAGGAGGCCAAACGCAAAGCCAAACGGGAGAAGCAAAAGGCCAAGGAAGCCGCCCGTAAAGCTGCCTAGCAACACGCAACTTCACACACACCTAGGCAAGAAGACTCATTTTTCTTGGACGAGACGCAGGTTGTGCGTAGCTTGAAGGCACCTGACGCGCGCCGGCCATGGATCCCCGCTTTGCCTCCAATCCATCGGCCATGAATGCCATCGGCGGCTTCCAGGCCGGTGAGATCACCAGGCCTGACGGCGACCCGGTGAGCAGCTACTTCGAGTGCATCACCGCCTGCTCGATCGATGACGGCGAGTGCGTCACCCACTGCGTCGAAGTCCTGCGGGAGCAGCAGTAGGCGTCCGCAAAGCTGGCCGCTAGCGGGGCATCAGAGTCGAGAGATCGACCGGGGTCACCTGGATGCTGATCTGCTGGCCGCCGCGCAGAACGGTCAGCCGCAGCGGGCGCCCAACCCCGTGGCGCTCCACCAGCTGACTGAGCGCCGCTGGATCCTCCACGGGCTGATCACCGGCGGCCAACACCACGTCACCCTCTTTCAGGCCGGCCCGGGCCGCCGGGCCGCCGGGCATGACATTGCGGACCTTGGCGCCGCGGGCGGTGGCTCCACTGGGCTCACGAACCGGCTCGAGCGCCACACCGACCATGGCGTGACTCACCGAACCGGTGCTGACCAATTGCTGCGCGATGGAGCGAGCCCGATTCACAGGGATCGCGAAACCAAGTCCCGCGCCAGGGCCCGAGCGCACCAGGGTGTTGATGCCCACGACCTCACCATCGGCATTGAGCAGCGGACCGCCGGAGTTTCCCGGATTGATGGCGGCATCGGTCTGGATCAGCTGCAGGCGCTTATCGGTAAGCCCCAACTTGGCGGCGTTGCGATTCAGGCTGCTGACGATGCCCAAGGTGACGGTCTGATCCAGGCCAAAGGGATTACCGACGGCGATCACCCAATCACCCACCTGCAGCGCATCGGAATCTCCGAGCTGGGCCACGGGCCAGGCACTGCCTGAGGAGAGCCGAACAACCGCGAGATCCGTGACGGGATCTGCACCCACGACCTTGCCTTCAATGCGGCGGCCATCGGGCAGTCCCACCATGACGCGGCTGCTGCCCTCCACCACGTGGGCATTGGTGAGCACCAGGCCCGAGGGGTCATAAAGCACTCCGCTGCCTTGACCTCGCTCCGTGCGCTGGGAGGGGGGAATGCGCGTCGCGCCCCCGGGAGGCATCCCGAAGAACTGACGAAGCATCGGGTCGTTAAAGGGGAACGGGGTGATCACCGCCCCGCCAGGCACCACCACGGTGCGCTCGGTGTCGATGGTGACCACCGCCGGTGCCGTCCGCTTGACGGCCTCTGCCACAAAGGACTGCTTCGACAGGGCTGCAGCCGGGGCCGAGAGGGCCGCTCCAGGCAGCGCCGCAGGGATCGCCACCGTCCCTAAAGCGGTGGCCAAAGCCAGGGGAAGCCAACGGGACGATGCGGCAACCATCGAGGCAGAACCAACGCTTCGAAACCGTACGCAGAACGATCCGGCCCGCGCAAGGTGCGGCATGCACGCAATGATGGGATCACGGTGCACCGGGCTTTCTGCCCGGCTCCTCCATGCTCGCCACCACATCGGAGCTCGGGTTCGTCGCCAGCAAGCTGCTGCCGCTGGTCTACGGCGCCTGCTTTGTGGGGCTGTTATGGCAGGCCTTCCGAATCATGGCCAGGGGCTACTCGGCCGTGCCCAGGCCCGGCGATCAAACCAGCACCAGCAGCGGTGATCGCACCGGTCGGCTCACGATCCACCCGGAGCTGTTGGACGAAGACGGTCAGATCACCCAAGACGACCTCCTGACGGTGCGTTTCGGCGACGACAACGAGTAGCCCGCCTGTCTGAACGACCCCCGAAGGGCCCGCTTGGCCCCGCCAACTGGTACAACCAGTGGGTGCTTGTGGACATCGGCGGAGGCTGAGTGGAGCAAAGAACCCGGATCGTGGCTGCTGTGCTGAAGGCCATCAAGCTGCCCCCACGCTTCCAGCTGAAGCTGGTGAAGGAAGATCCGGTGCGCCTGGAGCTGATCCTGACGCCTGCCTACGGCAAGGATCCGATCCTGGTGGGCCTCGTGGAGTCCCAGGACCTGGTGGCTCGCCGCGATCGCGAAGGCCGTATCCCTCGGGACCTGCAGGGCACCTGGGATTGGACCGTGCGCCACGGCAAGGTGAACACCGGCGGCTGGAACCCTTACCTCAAAGAAGCCCTGCAGACGATGTTTGAGACGGGCCTGCCCGCCATCGTCTACGAAGAGCTCACCGGCGAGCTGTATCACCCGGTGGACGGCGCTCGCCACGTGCGCTGACACCAGCCGTGCCGCTGCCGATTGAGCCGTTGCTGCCGGAGTTGGTGCAGCGGCTCACCCCGGGCGGCACCGTCTTGCTGCAAGCCCCACCGGGAGCAGGCAAGACCACCCGCGTTCCGCTGGCCCTGCTGGAGGCCTGCAGCGGCCGCATCCTGATGCTCGAGCCGCGGCGACTGGCGGCCAAGGCAGCGGCCCAACGCCTTGCGAGCGACCTGGGCGAACCCCTGGGAGAGCGGGTGGGCTACCGCGTGCGCCTGGAGAGCCGCGTCTCGGCCGCCACCCGCATCGAGGTGCTCACCGATGGCCTGTTCCTGAGGCAATTGCAGGCCGATCCCAGCCTCGCTGGGGTGGATTGCGTGATCTTCGATGAATTCCACGAGCGGCGCAGCGAGGCCGATCTAGCCCTCGCCCTCCTGCGGGAAGCCAGATCCCTGCTGGCACCGGAGCTGCGGCTGCTGGTGATGTCAGCCACGCTGAACCTCCAGCCCCTTCGCGAACAACTGGCTGAAGCGAGCCTGCTCTGCAGCGAGGGTCGCAGCTTCCCGGTGGAGATCACCCACCAGCCTCCGCGGGAGCGCGAGCCCCTGGCACAACAGGTGCTGCGGGCCCTGGAGAGCCACTGGATCGACCAGCGCGGCCCGGCGGAAACCGTGCTGGTCTTTCTGCCAGGCCAACGGGAAATCCAGCAGTGCCAAGAGGTCCTGAACACGGCCCGCTGGGCGGAAGAACTCGAGATCACTCCTCTGCACGGGAATCTGCCGCTGCAAGCCCAGAGCCGGGCCATCGCACCCAGCAGCAGCCAGGCCGGCAAGGTGGTCTTAGCCACCTCCATTGCCGAGAGCTCGCTCACCATTGCCGGGGTCACCCTGGTGGTCGACGGCGGCCAAAGCCGCCGCAGCCGCTTTGAGCCCAGCAGCGGCATGGAGAGCCTCGTGACGGTGCCCGCCAGTCAGGCCAGCGCGGAACAGCGGGCCGGCCGCGCCGGTCGCCTGGGCCCGGGACGCGCCATTCGCCTCTGGAGTCCCGCCGAACAGCAGCGGCGCCCCGCCTTCGATCCACCCGCCCTGCTGGAGGCCGATCCCGCCCCTTTGGTGCTGCAGCTGGCCCAGTGGGGAGCGGGCCTTGGGGAGGAGCTCCCCTGGTTGGAACCGCCGCCCCGGGCGCACCTGCTGGAGGGCAGGGAACTGCTCGAGCAACTCGGGGCCCTGGGCGCGCAAGGGCAGCTCAGTGCCCATGGCCGCAGGCTCTGCCAGCTGGGTCTGCACCCCAGGCTGGCGCAGCTGCTGCTGAAGGCCCAGGAGCTGGGGGCCGCCGAACTGGGCTGCGGCTTGGCGGCGTTACTGAGCGAGCGGGACCCGCTGGACCCCCGCGAGGCGGGGTGCGATCTGATGCGGCGGCTGGACTGGCTGCAGAGCCCCGGGCGTGATCAACGCCGGCAGGCCCTGCAACAACTGCAGCGGCAACTGCTGCAGCAACTGCAGCGGCAACTGCTGCAGCGCGAGGCCGAGCAACCCCACCAGCCAGTGACTGCAGAGAACACCAGTGCCGTCTGCGCGGAATTGATTGCCCATGCCTATCCCGAACGAATCAGCCTGAGGCGCGAGGGCAGCCCCGGCCGCTTCCTGATGCGCAGCGGCCGGGGAGCGGAACTGCACCCCAGCGATCCGCTGCTGAGCTGCGAGGCCCTGGCGGTGGCCCGGGCCGATGGTGGCGGCAGCAACTGCCGCATTCAGCTGGCCCTGCCCCTGAACCGAGCCACCGTGCTGGGTTGGGCCGAGGCCCGCGGCGAGCAGCACAACCTGGTGAGCTGGGACCGTCAGGCGGAACGGGTGCGCTGCGAGCGGGCCCTGCAGCTGGGAGCGCTGGTGCTGGAGCGACGGCCGTGGAACGAGGCCCCGCCTGAGGCCCTGCTGGGGGCCATGGTGGAAGGCCTGCAGGAACTGGGGCTGGAGGTCCTGCCCTGGAGCCCCAGCAGCAGGCAGCTGCAACAACGGCTGTGCCTGGCGCACCGCCAACTCGGCGATCCCTGGCCCGACCGCGCGGATACGGCCTTGCTCGCCGACCCCTTGAGCTGGCTGGGGGATCAATTGAACGGTCTGCGCTGCCGGGAGGACCTGCAGGGCATCAACTTGAACGAGGCCCTCTGGAGTGGCCTGGAGTGGAGCCAGCGGCAGCAACTCGAGGAGCTCCTGCCCACCAACCTGCCCATCCCATCAGGCCGGCAAGCGGACCTGGACTACAGCAGCGGCGTCCCTGTGCTGGCCGTCAAGCTCCAGGAGCTGTTCGGAGCCGCTGAAACGCCCTGCGTCCTGGACGGCCTGCTGCCGGTCACCGTGCACCTGCTCTCACCGGCTGGCCGTCCAGCCGCCATCACCCAGGATCTGGCCGGCTTCTGGGCCGGCGCCTACCAGGAAGTCCGGCGGGAGCTCCGTGGCCGCTACCCCAAGCACCCCTGGCCGGACGACCCCACCCAGGCGCTGCCCACGGCACTCACCAAGCGCCGCCTTGCGCAGGGTCAATCCCAGAGGTGATCAAAGCCGAAATGCTGCAGACCTTCGGCAATCCCGGCGCAGCCTGAGGCCTGGGCCAAATAGACCGATGGCAGCCGCGGCAGGTGGGCGCGCAGCGCTGGCTCGGCATTGCCCACCATCACCCCCTTGAGCCCCGTCTCGAACATGGCCAGATCGTTGAGGGTGTCCCCCGCCGTGACCACGGCCGCGTGATCTGCCTCCAGCCAATCGAGCAGCGCCAGCAGGGTGGCCCCCTTGTCCACACCGGCCGGCAGAACGTCGAAGTAGCGGTTATCCGACAGCACGCAGGTGGCGCCTGCAGCCTCCAATTGCGGAATCACCCCAGGATCAAAACGCTCCAGATCCACGTAGTAGGCCAGGCGCCGATTGGAACTGCACGGCTGCAGCTCCAAGCCGGGTTGGTCCGCCAAGAGGGCCGCGAGGGGAGCTTCCAGCTGCCGCCAGCGCTCTTCAATCGGATCGACCGCCAGGGGCACCGGCAGCAGCGAGGCCCCGCAGGCGACGGTGCAGCCCACATCACCGATGACCAGGTGGGGCGCAGCCAAGCCCAGGGGCTCGTCCTCCTGCAGCACCTGGGCGATGGCCTGCAGATCACGGCCCGTGCAGAACACGTGCAGCACCCGTTCCCGCTGCTCGGCCAACCAGCGATAGAAGCGGCGCCGCTCGGGATGCTCACCCCCCAGCAAGGTGCCATCAAGATCGGTGACCAGCACGAGCTCAGGGCTCTCCGGCAGCGGGGCCGACAGTTGGCTCTGGAGGAGCTGCCGGGATGGGATCACAGAAGCCAGTCGAACAGCGGCTCAACGGTATCGAGAAGCGCCAGGTCGATTCGGTGGGTCAATTCGGTGGGTCAAACTGAGGCCCAGTGATGATCGTCCCCCAGCCCTGGCACGCTTCTACGCCAAAAACCGCCGTGATGGGGCGCGCCTGCTGAGCTCAGCCCTGGTGATCACCAGCGTTGGCTTGGTGCGCATCGACCACCCTGCGGGACAGGTGGTCACAGCGGTCGGAGCCTTGGTGTGTCTCTACTGGTGGTCCTGCTATCGCCAGCTGGAGCGCTGAACGAGCGGCGCGGTGAATCACGAATCCGGCATCCCGAGGTACAGCGTTGCTGAGCTGAACCAGGCGATTGGATCGCTGCTGGAGCGAGGCTTCGCGCCGCGGTTCCTGCTGGAGGCCACCGTGTCTCGGCCCCAGCTGAAGAAGGGGCACCTCTGGCTGACCTTGGTGGACGAGCAGGCCTCGATATCTGCGGTGGTCTGGTCCTCGCAACGGGAACGGCTCAGTTATCAGCCGAGCGAAGGCGATGGGGTGATCGTCGTCGGCAAGCTGAACTTCTGGGCAGCCCGGGCCAACCTCTGCGTTCAGGTGTTGGACCTGAGGCCGGCCCTGAGCGCAGTGTTGCGGCAGTTCGAGAGGGTCTGCGAGCTGCTGGCCCCTGAAGGCTTGCTGGATCCTGAGCGCAAGCGCCCATTGCCGGCGATGCCCCAGGCGGTAGCCCTGATGACCAGCGTGCCTAGCTCTGCCCTGGCGGACATGCTGCGCACCGCCCAGGAGCGCTGGCCCGAGACCACGGTGCATGTGGTGCCGATCCCGGTGCAAGGCGCTGTGGTGGAACAAATTCGCCAACGGCTCCGGGAGGTGATCGCCTCGGCAGCCGAACTCAAGCTCGAGGCGATCGTCCTGGCCCGTGGCGGCGGCAGCCGAGAAGACCTGGCCGTCTTTGATGACGAGCTGCTCGCCCGCGACCTGGCGGCCTGCCCAATCCCCGTGGTGACGGGTCTTGGCCATGAGGACGACACCACGGTGGCGGATCTGGTGGCCGACTACCGGGCTGCAACTCCAACGGCCGCGATCGTGGCCCTTCTGCCGGATCGAGGCACCCTGCAGCTAGCCCTTCAGCAACGCCGCGCCCTGCTGAAGCAGCTCTTGGAGCATCGATTGCTGCGGGAGCGCGGACTGCAGGAGCACCTGCGCCAACGCCTGCAACAACTGCATCCTCTGGCGCTCTTGGAGCGGCAACGGGAGCGACTGCAGCACCGGCAAGAACTGCTCGCGGCCCTCTCACCCCAGCGATTGCTCGAGCGTGGTTATGCCCTGGTTCGCACGGGCGATGGACGCTTGCTGCGCTCTACCCAGGGCGTCAGGGCTGGTGCGGACATTCAGCTGGAGCTCCAGGACGGCAAGATCGATGCGGTGGTGGAACGGGTGCACGCGCAGCAATGACTGAAGGGAAGGCGAAACCCAAACGCGGCAAAACGGCCGCCAAAGCTCAGCCGCAGCCGGAAACAAGCGCCGGCGAAGAAGCTTGGTTCGAAGAGGTCCAGGGCCTGAGTTATCAAGAAGCCAGCACCGCCCTGGAGCTCGCCCTGAGCCAACTGCAGGCCAGTGACCTGGAAGTGGAGCAGATGGCGGGCCTTTATCGACGTGCCAAGGCCTACGCCGCCCGTTGCGAGGCATTGCTCGCTGTGGTGGAGCAAGAGGTGATCGAATGGGAAACCAAAGGCAGCTGATTCCCAAAGCGATGAACACCCCTGCATCGAGACAACCCTGGTTGAGCTGGCTCTATCTGGCGCTGGCGATCGCGGGGGGAGTCCTGCCGTGGCTCGCCAATCTGGAGTTCATGGCGCAATACGGCTCCAGTTTTGATCTGGGGCAATTCATGGCGCTAGCCAACGCCAACCCGGCTGCGCAATCGCTGTCCAGGGATTTGCTGGTGGGGGCCTCGGCGATCACGATCTGGATGGTGGTGGAGAGCAAGCGGCTGCAGATGAAGCACCTCTGGTTGGTGCTGCTCAGTTCCGTGACGATTGCCTTTGCTTTCGCGGCTCCCTTCTTTCTCTACTTACGGGAACGCCGGCTAGCCGAACTTGAGCGGGAAGCCGGCTGAGGCCGCTACTTGTCGCCTGTGATGTCGGTGACCTGCACGTCCACAACGGCATCACTGGCCTTGGTCTCCGGCTTTGCAGAAGACGCAGCGGGGGAGACCCCTGAGAGATCGGCCCCGCAGGCCGGGCAAACGGGTGAACCGACGCTGGGGGTCCCGCAGACGGGGCAGTTGATGACCCGTCGCTTGAACCATTGCCAAGCCAGGAAGCCAGCACCGGCCAGGACCAAGGGGCCAAAGACCAAGAGCAGCGTGATGCCCTCAAGGACGTCGACGAACAGACGTCCCGCCAAACCTGGAGCAAGCAGCAGCACAGAGAGTGCAGCAATCCAGAGCCAGGGGATGGGACGTTGCATCAGCTCGAGCAGCTCACGGAGAGATCGACCGCTGCCATCATCCTGCGTCCATCGAACGGCGCCGACTGCAGATCACGCTGAAGGCCATGCCGTAGTAGACGACCAGGGCCACAAGCCAGACCCAAAGGCTGAGCACCAGGACACCACCGATCACCCCATAGGCCTGGAAACGAGCACCCAATGAGATCAAGCTGCGCCCCAGGGCTGCATTCAACCCCGTCAAAGCGGTGCCGATCAGCAAGGCTCCGGGCACCAGGGGACGCAGCGGGACCCGCCTGGTCGGCAGCAGCGCCAGCAGGGCATAGGCCAAAGCGCAGCTGATCAGCAGGCTCAAGCCGAGATCCACCAACAAGGGAACAGGCGCCCAAAGATGCCAGTCGGAAGGCAGGACATCTTGCAGCAGAGATCGCCAACTGCCAGGACGCATCAATCGCAGATTCGTGGTGACCTGATCCAGCACCACAAAGAATCCAATCAGGACGACAACTGCCAAGGACTCAATGCGATTGCGAATGAATCTCCAAACAGGCAACTTCCAGTGGGCCGGTGGCTCCAAGACAGGCCGAAATCCCCACAGGCGATCAGAACCGCGCTGCAGGCTGAGATAGGCGTTGGTCGATGAAATCACAAGGAAGACAACACCAACCACCCCAGCACCGGTGCCCTGGCGATAGAGACGAAACAAGGTCTCGCGCACCAGGGGCAAGGCGGAAGGAGGCAAAAACTGATCGGCCAGGGAGAGCAACTGATCCGCCAACCCATCCACCCGGCCAAGCACGAGGCCAGCGACGCCGAGGGCAATCAGCAGGATCGGGAAGAGCGACTGAAGACTGTGATAGGCAAAGGCCGCACTGAGATCAATGCAATCCTCACGGTCCCAGAGACGGTAGGCCTTCCAGAACGGCTTCACCAGACGGCGGCAACGACGCGATGCCAGCAGCGATCGAACCGAAACGGCAGCCTTCATCCATCAACAATACGAGTCACC
>JBMSIW010000068.1:0-10931 GCA_049418265.1 Vulcanococcus sp. | reverse complement strand
CCCTCTACGTGCACTGCAAGCTGGGGGGCCGCAGCGCCAAGGCCCTGATCGCCCTCAAGCGTCACGGCATCGAGGGCATCAACGTGGCCGGCGGCATCGACGCCTGGAGTCAGGAGGTCGACAGCTCGGTGCCTCGCTACTGAGCGAGATCGATCACTGCTCTTGCGCCCGGGCTCAGGCCCGGGCTTTTTGCTGGCAGCTCAGTAATCCACGCCGCGCTTGAGATCGACGCCGCGCTCGGCGTAGTGCTTGTGGCACACCATCTCGGAGTGCACGGAAGCCAGGTCGAAATAAGCCGGGGGGTGCTTGCAGCGCCCCGTCAGGATCACCTCGGTTTCCGCGGGCTTGCGCAACAGCGTCTGCACGATTGGCTCGACGGGGATGAGCTCGAGATCAACGGTGGGATTGATCTCATCGAGGATCACGGTTTTGTAGAGACCACTGGAAATGGCGGCCCGGGCAATCTCCCAAGCCCGTTCCGCCTCGACGTAGTCAATGGGTTGCTGCTGGCCTCGCCAAACAATGGCGTCACGGCCTGAGCGCAGGTGATCCACCAGGTGGGGATAGCTCTCCCGCAGGGCGGCGATGGCGGCGTCTTCGGTGTAGCCGCTGCCGCCCTTCAGCCACTGCAGGATCAACACCCGATGGCTCTTGTCCTGGGAGATGCCGCGGCCGATGGCCTGCAGCGCCTTACCCAGGGCACTGGTGGATTTGCCCTTGCCCTCACCGGTGTAGACCTCAACACCCTCAAGACCCGCACCGGGCTGACCTGAAAGGGCCTCATCAGAGCGGTCCGCCCGGCGATGGGCGCGCATCTCCGAATGGAGGTCGGCGATCTGCACAAGCGAGCGCGGGGCGCCGCGACCCGTCACGATCACCTCCATGCCAGGCGGTTTCGCCGAGAGGGTGCGCACCACCTCCTCCACATCCAGCAACCCCAGATCGAGAACGGGGTTCAGCTCATCGAGGACCACCACCGAATAGAGCTCGCTGGCGATGGCTCCTTTGGCGATGGTCCAACCCCGCTGTGCCTCCTGGATATCAACCCGGGTGACTTGATCCGGTCCAAAAAACTCGCCGCGGCCCGTGCGCACCTGATCAATCAGGTGGGGGAAACCCTGTTGCAGCGCCTCAATCGCCGCGTCTTCGTCGTAGGAGCGCCCAGGCCCCTTCAGGAAACGCAGCAGCAGCACCCGGGTCTGCTTCTGCTCGCAGATGCCCAAGCCGATGGTGCGCAGCACCACCCCAAGGGCGGCCTGGCTTTTGCCCTTGCCCTCCCCGTCATAAACATGCACCTGCCCGCGGCTGCGCTGGTTGCCATCGGCAGCCGTGCGAATGCCGATGCCGCGGCCGGTCGCGGCAGATGTCGCCTGCGGAGCCATCAACGAGGCACGTACCGTTGGATCCTAACGAGAGCCTCTTGAAGCCACAGCATCCGACCGTCGAGCATCTCGAGCCCTCGCTCGCCGAGGCTCTCGCGGCGCTGCGGCAGCGGATCGGCGCTGAAGAGGCTGTCGTTGTGGCCTATTCCGGTGGGGTGGACAGCGCCCTGGTGGCTGCCATTGCAGCGGAGCAACGGGGTGCTTTGGCCTTGGCCGTCACCGGGGTCTCCCCAGCCCTGGCTCCCCACCTGCGCGAGGAAGCCCAGCTGCAGGCCCAGTGGATGGGCATCGCCCACCGGGAGCTGGGCACGGCCGAACTGCAGGACCCTGATTACACCAGCAATCCCAGCGATCGCTGCTATGCCTGCAAGCGCGAGCTCCACCGCGTGATCGCGCAGCTCCGCCAAGACCTGCCGAGCCCATGGCAGAGCGCCCTGGTCCTCGATGGGGTCAATCTGGATGACCTGGGCGATCACCGCCCCGGCATCGCCGCAGCCCGCGAGCGCGGCGTCGCCTCCCCCTTGGCTGAACTGGGCATCAACAAGCAGGGGGTTCGGGCCATCTCTCGGGCCCTCGGGTTTCCCTGGTGGGACAAACCGGCCCAACCCTGCCTGGCCTCCCGCTTCCCCTACGGCGAGGCGATCAGCGCTGAACGTCTCCAGCGGGTTGCCGCAGCGGAGACCTGGCTCCGGCAGCGGGGGTTCCAGGAGCTGCGGGTCCGCAGCCAGGGGGAATCCGCCCGCATCGAGCTGCCCCCCTCGCAGTTAGCAAGGCTGCTGGAATCTCCCCTCCGGGAGGATGTGGTGACGGCTTTCGGCGCCCTGGGATTCAGTGCCGTGAGCCTTGATCTCGAAGGCCTGGTGAGCGGGAAGCTCAACCGCGAGCTGCAGGGCGCTGCAGGGCTTCGATCAGCTCCGCCTTGCGCAGCCGGCTGACACCGCTGATCCCCTGATCGCGGGCCATCGCCTGCAGGGCTGCCACGGTGAGCCCCTCCAGGGATGGACGCCCGGATTGCGGGGGATGGGCCACCACGCGATTGGAGGCCACCGGCGGCTCGGCGCTGCTGCGGGGCCAGAGGCTGAGCGCGGCGAACACGCCTGCCGTCAGCAGCCCGGCCTCGAGGGCGAAGGTGACGTCAACCATGAACAGAGAAACAGGTTGGCGGCATTACAGCCAACACCTCGGCCTTGCGCCAACAAAAACCCCGGCAGCCCTGAGGCCACCGGGGTCCATGGAACGATGACCGCGAGAAGAACCCTCAGGCGGCGATCAACTCGGGTTCGCGCTCAGCACCAGCCACCGCGACGGGGGTTTCACGGCGGAAGCTCTTGAGCTTGTAGTGGCCCGCATTGAGCTCTTCGCTCAAGACGATGCAAGCGCGCTCGGGCATGGTGTGGTCACCGCAGGTGAACACATCCACCGCCGCGTAACCGGACTCGGGCCAGGTGTGGATCGAGATATGGGATTCGGCCAGCAGGGCCAGCCCTGTCACACCCTGGGGTTGGAAATGGTGGGTGATCAGGTTGAGGAGAGTCGCGCCAGCACGCTTCGCAGCGGTAGTGATGGCGTTTCTCAGAAAAGCTTCGTCGTCGAGCTTCGCGGAATCGCAGTTGTAGAGCTCGAGGATGCAGTGTTTACCCACCATCTCGGTGGCACTGGGTGCTTCAGGGCTAGCGGAGAGGATCTCAGCTCCGGTCCATCCCGGGTTGGGGTGGAGGCAGGCCGCTTGACTCATCAGGGTGAGGCAAAGAGCTCAACACATTACTGGCTGGAGCGCACTTCTCCCGCCTCGATGCGGATCACCTGAGAACCCTGATTCCAACCGCCGCTGAAGGCCCCGAGATGCGTCGCGCTCACCAGGCATTGATGGCCCTCGCCGACGGCCTCGAGCAGCAGCTGCTGACGGCCCGGATCCAACTCCGCCAGCACGTCGTCAAGCAGCAGCAGCGGCGGCTCCCCCCAGAGCTGATGCACCAACTCCAGCTCGGCCAATTTGAGGGCCAGCACCAAGGTGCGCTGCTGACCCGCTGAGCCGTAACGGCGGGCCGGCTGCCCCCCCAGCTCCAGGGCCACCTCATCGCGGTGGGGGCCCACGCCGCATTGCCCCAGGCGCAGCTCCTGGGGCCTCTGCTGCTGCAGCTGCTGCAAGAGCGCATCGCGCCAGGGCCCTTCGGCCTCCTCCCCCTCCAACTGACTGCCGGGCTGATAGCGGAGCTCCAGTTGCTCGCGGCCCTCACTGAGGCGCAGCTGCCAGGCCAGCGCCAGGGGCTGCAATCGCTTCAGGGCCCTGAGCCGGCGGCGGTGCAGGCGGGTCCCGATCAGGGCCATCTGCAGATCAAAGGCCTCCAGCAGGGCCTCCACCTGCTCTGACGGCAAACCGCGTCGCAAAAGCTGCGAGCGCTGACGCAGCAAACGGCCATAGCGGCTGAGCAGCTCCGCATAGACCGGCTCCAGCTGCAGCACCACCCGATCCAGCCACTGACGACGGAGGGCCGGTTCACCCCGTACCAACTCCAGATCCAGGGCGCTGAAGCCCACGCAGCGCAGGGGGCCGATCAACTCGTGTTGGCGCTCCAGCACCTTGCCGTTGCGGCGCGCCTGGCGTCCCCCCTGGCGGCGCAGCTCCAACTCCAGGCGATCACCGCCCTCACAATCCGCCGCAATCAACCCCTGGCGCTCACCCTGGCGAATCAAATCGCGATCGCTGCTGCAGCGATGGGAGCGCAGAGTGCCGAGCAATTCCACGGCCTCCAGCAGATTCGACTTGCCCTCGCCATTGCGGCCGATGACCAGCAAACGAGGGGCATCCAGCTGCAAGCTGAGCGCCTCGTAATTGCGAAACTGACGCAGCTCCAGGCGATGCAGACGAATGGGTCTGGGGCCGTCTGACCAGTAAGGTAGGCCCGTGAGGGTGGTCTGCTGCCTGCACAGGCCTCAAATCTGAGCAACTGAGGTTGCGCAGAGTCAGTGGGCATGTAGCTCAGTTGGATAGAGCATCAGATTCCGGTTCTGAGGGTCGGGGGTTCGAGTCCCTCCATGCTCGTGATCAGGCCGGCGATCACCCGATCAGCCAAGCCCCGCTGCGGCGGGGCTTTTTGCTGGCTGCCCTACAGGGGTAGGCCCATGGCCCGAATCCCGCCGGGGTCCACCACAAAGCCGCTCTGCTTGAGGGCCTCCAGAGCAAGGGCAGGCGCCGCCACGGAGATGCTGCAACCGGGCAGCTCACGCCGCAGCCGCGTCATGGCCGCATGGACCAGCACCAGATAGAGCTGGTTCTGAGCCGGATCGGCGGGCAGCACAACCAGATCCCAGAGGTTGGCGTTGAGCGCCAGATCACTGGTCGCGCGGACAAATCCCACCAGCTGACCCTGCCCATCGCGCAGGCTGACACTCCAGGCGCTGCGCTCCAGGGCCTGCTCGATCCGCTCCAGCGGACGCGCGGGATCACCGCAGCTGGTCAACAAGCCATTGAGCTCTGCGGCTGCAGGGTGCAGCGCCGCATCCAGGCTGTAGCCCTGGGGGAGCACCGGCGCCTGAGGCTGGGCGCGAAAGGGAATCAGCAAGGAATCCAACACGGCCGCCGGGTCCTCAACCGGTGTTGCGCATGCCGGCCGCAATGCCGTTGATGGTCAGCAGCGCACCGCGCAACAACTCACTGCGGCTGTAGGTGCGGCTGTCCTGCTTGCCGGCTTCTTCGCTCATGGGCGGTTGACGGTTTTGATCGCGCAGACGCCGCAGCAGCGCCACCTGCAGGAAACCCAGGGGAATGATCGTGCGGTTGCGCAGCTCCACCGAGAGCTGGAGCCCCGGATCGCCATCGAGCAGCCGCTGGTGACCGGTGATCGCCAGCACCAGATCGCGGGTGAGCACGAACTCGCGGGCGATCACCGCGAAGATCTCCTCAAAGGCCTCGCGGGACTCAGGCCGACCCAGGCTCTGCACGTAGTGGTGGGCCAGATCGAGATCCACCTTTGAAAGGGTCATCTCCACCTTGGAGATCAGCATCCGGAAGAACGGCCAGCGTTGGTAGAGCTGCTGGAACAGCTCGAGCTGTTCAGGATCCGCGTTGAGCTCCTCCTGCAGGGCCGCACCGACCCCAAACCAGCTGGGCAGCAGGAAGCGGCTCTGGGTCCAACCGAACACCCAGGGAATCGCCCGCAGGCTGGAGAGATCCTTGGCACCGCTCTTGCGCCGAGCGGGCCGGCTGGAGATCTGCAGCTTGCTGATCTCTTCAATGGGCGTGCACTGCTGGAAGAAGCCCACCAGGTCAGGGTTCTCATGCACCAGGGCGCGGTAGTGGCTGCGGGAACGGGCCGCCAGGCGCGCCATCAGGGCGTTCCAGTCCGGCGTGTCATCCACATGGCTGGTTACAAGGCTGTTCTGGATGACCGCCGTGGTGACCGTCTCGAGGTTGTAGAGCGCCAGCTCCGGCAGGGAGTACTTGGAGGCGAGCACTTCGCCCTGCTCTGTGATCTTGATGCGGCCGTTCAAGGTGCCACTGGGCTGGGCCAGGATCGCCTGATAGGCCGGGCCACCGCCGCGGCCGACGGAACCGCCACGGCCGTGGAAGAGGCGAAGCGCCACTTCGTGCTTCGTCGCCAGACGCTGCAGGGCGATCTGGGCCTGGTGGATCTCCCAGTTACTGGAGAGGAAACCGGAGTCCTTGTTGCTGTCGGAGTACCCCAGCATCAGCTCCTGCAGGGGCTTGCCGGTGGGGCTCGTGCTGGCGATCAACTGCCGGTAGAAGGGCGTGCTGAACAGCCGCTCCATCACCTGGGGCGCCGCCTTGAGGTCCTCCACCGTCTCGAACAGGGGAATCACCAGCAGATCCGAGCGCTGGGCCATCGGGTCCACCAGCCCGGCCTCCTTGGCGAGCAGCAGGACCTCCAACAGGTCCGACACCGTGTGACTCATGGAGATCACGTAGGTGCGGCAGATGCGGGAGCCGAACTCCTTCTGCAGCCGATGCACCACACGCAGCACATCAAAGGTTTCGGCTGTCGCGGGACTCCACTGCACCGCAGGCGGGATCAGGGGCCGGCGGGTCTGCAGTTCGCTGAACAACCAGGCGACACGCTGCTCTTCATCCATCTCCCCATAGGGGATGGGCATCTGCAGATAGCGGGTCAGCTCATCGAGGGCATCGCTATGGCGGGTGCTCTCTTGGCGGATATCGAGGCTCGCCAGGCAGAAGGCGAAGGTATGAACCTGCGCAATCAGGTTCTCCAGGGGTTCACAGCTCAGGCCCGTGCCCTGGAGGCTGTCGTTGATCAGCTCCAGATCCGTGCGGAACTCATCCACCGTGGCGTAGTGCAGCTCCGGCGGCGGCGGCGCAGGCATCACGCCCTGGGCGAAGTCCGGCTGACTGGGCCTGGGGTCATGGGGCACATCCCAACCGGCACCAGCCAGTTGCTCATTGCGCTGTTTGGTGAGCTGGAGGCGCTCCAGGACGTAGCTGAGCTTGAGGCGGTAAGGCTCCAGGCGATAGCGCGCAGCGCGCTCCTCGTACACCTCGGGGAAGCGCAGCCGGTCCATCTCCAGGGACTCCAGCAGCGGTGCACTCACCTGACTCCACTGCATGGAGATGCTGAGCTGATCGCGCAGGTCATGGACCGCCGCGAGATAGCGATCGAGCATCAGCTGCCGCTGATAGGAGGCGGTGCGCCAGGTGATGTCTGGGGTCACCGAAGGGTTGCCGTCGCGGTCGGAGCCCACCCAAGAGCCAAAGGTGCAGAAGGCGTCGCTGGGGGGCAGAACGTCCGGGTAGTTCGCCGCGAGGGCGGTGCGGATGCGCTGGCGCAACTGAGGCATGGCCCCAAAGAGCACCTGCTGGAAGTAGTGGAGGGCGTAATCGACCTCATCAAGGACCGAGGGCTTGAACTGATGGAGCTCGTCGGTGCGCCACCAGAGCCGGATCTCTTCTTCCAGTTGCAGGCGCAGATTGCCGCGGTCATCGAGGTTCAGCAGCAGGCTCTTCTGCAACTGCTGAATCAGGGCCGCCACGCGGCGCTGCTTGTGGCGCACCGTATGGCGCACGATCTCCGTCGGGTGGGCCGTGAACACCAAGCGGATATCCAGCTCCAGCAGCAGCTTCTCGATCTGCGCGGGCGGCACCCCAAGCCCCCGCAGACGGCTGAAGAGTTCCCGGAAGGTGGCCGGCTCGGTCTGGCTGGCCAGGGGCGGCACAAACGGATCGTTCAGCTCATCGGCGTGATGGGCGCCAAGGCTGGCCAGATAGCTGTCCTCCTCAATGTGCTGCTCGAGGATGTTGACCAGCTGGAAATAGAGCGAGAAGGAGCGTGCGGCGGCAATCGCCTCTGCCAGATCCATGTCACGGATCAGCTGCACGATCTCAGCGGTGGCCGCTTCTGAGGCCTGATCGGGCGCTCCGCCATCGATGCGGCCGCTCAGCTCCTTCATGCGCAGCAGGCGCTCGGCCTGCTGCGGGGGGCACTCGCTGCGCAGAACGGTCTGCCAGAGATCTTCCACCAGCTCCAAACGCTCACCCAACAGACGGGTGACACGGGGCTCAGCCGCAGGAGCAGAGGCTTCAGTTGCGGCGAGGGTCGGCCCCATGGAGGCGTTGTCAGCAGGGGTGGGAAGCATGATCATCCCAAAGTGTCCGCCGCCTGGGGGTGTGAACCGCCACTGAGCCTGCTTTCCAGGGCCTCCAGCTCCCGGGCACCGGCGGCAATCAGGTCAGCCACCGAGGCACCGGCGCGGTGCGCCTCCAGCCATTGCATGGACTGATTCCCAGAACGCAAGATCGCCTCAAGGGGCATCAGCCAACCGCTGAGCTGCTTCTGCTCGGCCAGCGGCGCCATGGCCTCCAGTTGGGAGGCGATCCAGTCGCGGGCCAACACCGGTTCACCACTGCGCCAATGGCGCAACTCGGCATCGAGGCTGGAGCTGGCAGCCGCACGGTCATTGGCATCAGCCAGGGCGGCCAACGCCTGGGGATCGAGGCCACTGGCCTGGAGGGGATCTTCCGAGGCGGGGTCCGCCAGCAACTGATGCAGGCGCAACTCCGCAAAAGCCGTTACAGCCAGCAGCAGGTTGGGATCGGCCATCAGATCGCAGATCCGGATCTCCAGGCGATTGAGATCGTGGGGGCGGTTCTCCCCATTCGGGCGCACCGAGGTCCAGAGATGGCGCACGTTCTGCATCGTGCCCAGGGCCAATTGCTCTTCCACCCAGCTCACGTAGTGGGCATGGCTCACAAAGAGGGGCACCTGTTCCGGGGTCAGCGGAAACTGGAGCCAACGCAGGGAATGGGCCCCCGCCAGTTCGCCATCAAGGAACGGGGAGCAGGCACTCAGAGCCAGCAGCAGCGCCGCCTCGCAGCGCACCAGTCGGCAGGCTGCAAACAGCTGATCGAGATCGGTCAGGCCGAAATTGATGTGCACGCTGGCGGTCACCACACGGGTGCCGTAGGTGGCCTCGATGTAGCCGTGATAAGGGTTATCGGGATCTGAGCGCTCAAAGCGGCGGCTATCACCCGTGCTCAAGGTGCTGCCGGGCAGCAGGGTCAGCCCCCGTTGCGCGAGCCACGGGCGCAAGCGTCGGCGGGGCTCCAGCAGCAGCTCCAACTGCCGCTGATAGCTGGCATCTGGCGGGGTGATGTATTCGAGATTGCGGCAATCGGGCTCGGTGACAAACCCCTCAAGAGCCGCCGCCACCTCGGCGGAGCAGCCCACCACCGTGCCATCAGGCTTGCCGGTGTAGAGCTCGACCTCAAATCCCTTGAGCAACAGGGGCTCTGTCATGCGAGGCAGGCCAGCGCTTTGAGCATGCCGCGAGCTTTGTTGAGGGTCTCCTGGAATTCTGACGCCGGCACCGAATCCGCCACCAAACCAGCTCCGGCTTGCACCTGCGCGCGCCAACCACCCCCTTCAGCGGGCAAGACGACCATGGTTCGAATCGTGATCGCCGTGTTGAGCGCACCGCTGAGATCCATGGCGCCATAGACCCCGGAGTAGGGGCCGCGGGCATCGGGCTCCAGGGCATGGATCAGTTGCATGGCCCGGATCTTGGGGGCGCCGCTCACGGTGCCGGCAGGGAAGGAGGCCATCAGCAGATCCCAGACATCCCGCTGGGGATCGAGCAAACCCTCCACCTCACTGACGATGTGCATCACGTGGGAATAGCGCTCGATCACCATCAGCTCGCTCACGCTGACGCTGCCGGGCAGGCAGACCCGTCCCAGATCGTTGCGGCCGAGATCCACCAGCATCACGTGCTCCGCGCACTCCTTCGGATCGGCCAAGAGATCCTTCTCCAGCGCCAGATCCTCCGCTTCGGTCGCCCCCCGCGGCCGCGTGCCTGCAATGGGACGCAGGGAGGCCTTGACCCGGCCGCTGCCATCGGCCATGGGCTCAGCCTTCACCATCACCTCCGGGCTCGAGCCGATCAGGTACCAGCCGCCGAAGTTGAAGAAGGCCATGTAGGGCGACGGATTCACCATGCGCAGACTGCGGTAGAGCTCAAAGGGCTCCCGCTGCACCGGGGTCTCCAGGCGCTGACTGATCACCAGCTGGAACACATCACCTGCGGCGATGTGCTCCTTGGCGGTCAACACTGCCGCCTCAAATTCGGCGCGGCTGCGGTTGCTGCTGGTCGGCAGCTCCACCGAGGCGTCGTCGCGCCAATCCAGAGGAGTCACACCCGCCGGCAGGGGCTGGTGCATGCGCTGCTCGAGGGCATCGAGCCGAGCCACGGCCGCGCCATAGGCCTGCTCAAGCTCCTGGCCCTCCGCGAGGTTCACATAGGCGACCGCCGTGAGCTGGCGCTTGACCTGATCGAACGCCAACAGGCTGTCGGCCAGCATCCAGCAGCCATCGGGCGGCCCCTGGGGGTCGGTGGGATGCACCGGAACGCTGGGTTCGATCCAGCGGATCAGCTCGTATCCCCAGAAACCGAACAGCTGGCCCAAGGGGGGCAGCCCCGGCACCGGGGGAGCGCTGTAGGGCGCCAGGGTTTCACGCAGCAGATCGAAGGGATTGCCGCAGAAGCTCTGGCTGCGACCATCGCGCCAGCACTGGCTGGCCTGATCGCCCCGCACGCTCAGGGTCCAGAGCGGATCGCTGACCACAAAGCTCCAGCGTCCGATCCGCTCACCGCCTTCGACGCTCTCCAGCAGGACGCCGTGCTCGCTACCGGCGCCCACCTTCAGCCAGGTGGTCAGAGGGGTCTCCAGATCTGCCGGCCAGGTGCGCCAGATCGGGATGAAATTGCTGCCCGCCTGAGCCTGGGCCAGAACAGTGGCGCGGTCGGGGGAGGGCATCACAACGACAGGCAAGCAGGCAAAAAAAACGGGGCGCCTGGCCCCGCCTTTATAGAGGTTTGCGGATCGCTCCCCAGCGGGGAGAGGACCTCAGGAGTCGAAGGTGTTCTTGCCAGTGAACTTGATGCTGGCGGGGTTGCCGTTCTGACCGATGCGGCGGGCGTTGTGACCCACCATCTGACGACCCTCGTTCACCTTCTCGGGGAACACACCATCTTTGGGGTGCAGGAACTCGGTGTCACCACCGGGGAAGATCCGGTAGATCT
>JBMSIW010000067.1:0-11040 GCA_049418265.1 Vulcanococcus sp. | reverse complement strand
CGGTGCGGAAGCGGGCGCGCTCCTCGAGGAAACGCCCGAGCAGCACAAAGCCCAGGAGCATCACGGGCTCGTTGAAGAAGCACTGCCAACCCACGGCAGGCCACAGCAGAGCCACCAGGCTGGCGAGGTAGGCGCTGCCCATCCCCAACCCCACCAAGGTGTCCATCCCTGGAGCCCCAGCGAAGGCTGAGCGCCAGCCCTGCACCAGGATCACGCGCCCTGGGAACGCCAACGCCAGGGTCGCCACCAGGGCATGCAGGCGGATATCGCTCAACAACGGCAGCGGCAGGTGGCCGGCTTCAGCCAGGTGGCCCGCCGCCGAAATCAGCAGCAACAGAACAGCGATCAGCAACTGGCGCCAGCGCTGCTCTTGCTCGGGGGTTTTGGGACGATCCGCCTGCTCGGGTGATCGAGCCTGGGCCGCGTACCCCATGGCCGCCAGCGCCGCAATCAGGGGCTGGGAGGCTTCGGTCCCCGCGTGATCCAGCAGCTCGGGATCCAGCCCCACCCAGGCGGTCCGGGTCAAGAGGTTCACGCTGGCCTGTCGCACGCCCGGCTGGGCCAGCAGACGCTGCTCGACGGCCCGGACGCAACCTCCGCATTTCATCCCCTCCACATCCAGCAGCAGAGGTGCGACGGGGAGTGCAGCCGGCTCGAGCTCTGGGGACACACCGGCTGTGAAACGGCTCCCAGGCTAGGGAGTTCAAACAGCTTGAGCCGTTCCCCGCCCTGAACAGGTCAGGATGGGGCCACGAAGCTCAGGTGTCTGCCGTGCCCCGCTCCCAGCGCAACGACAACTTCATCGACAAGAGCTTCACGGTGATGGCCGACCTGATCCTCAAGGTGCTGCCCACCAACCAACGCGCCAAAGAAGCCTTCGCCTACTACCGCGATGGCATGAGCGCCCAGGCCGATGGCGAATACGCCGAAGCGCTCGACAACTACGCCGAGGCCCTCAAGCTTGAAGAGGACCCCAATGACAGGGCCTTCATCCTCTACAACATGGCCCTCGTCTACGCCAGCAACGGCGAACACGAGAAGGCACTGGAGCAATACGGCCAGGCCCTGGATCTCAACAGCAAGATGCCCCAGGCCCTCAACAACATGGCGGTGATTCATCACCACCTGGGCTCCATCGCTGAAGAACAGGGCGAGACCGATGAAGCTGATCGGCGCTTTGACCTGGCCGCCGATTACTGGACCAAGGCGATCCGCCTGGCCCCCAACAACTACATCGAGGCTCAGAACTGGCTCAAGACCAGCGGTCGCGGCAACGTCGACGTCTACTTCTGATCGTCAACCGATCAGTCGTCATCAGGCTCTGTCGTCAGCGGGATTCACCCCCAACGCCAGCACCAGGGCCTCCGCCACGCTGCCTGCTTCCAGCAGCTGCAGATCCAATCCAGCGGCCAGGCGGCCAAGGCCACTGCCCTTGGGCACCACCGCCCGGCGAAAGCCCAGGCGAGCTGATTCCTGAAGGCGTTGCTCCAGCTGGGCTACGGGTCGCAACTGACCACCCAGCCCCAGCTCGCCAATCAGCACGGTGCCAGCAGGCAGGGTGAGATCGCGGTAGCTGGCCACCACCGCCGCGGCCACGCCGAGATCAGCGGCAGGTTCCTCCACATCCAGCCCGCCGGCTACCGCCAAGTAGCAGTCGAAGCGCGAGAGGGGCAGGCCCAGGTGCTTCTCCAAGACCGCCAGGATCTGATGCAAGCGGTTTGTGCCAATGCCCGTGGCCGTGCGGCGGGGGCTGGCATAGCTGGTGGTGCTCACCAGGGCCTGCAGCTCCACCACCAGCGGCCTGGTGCCCTCACAGGCCACGATCGTGGCGGTGCCGGCGCTGGGCTCCTCACTGCCCAGAAACAGCTCACTGGGATTGAGCACCTGGGCCAGGCCCTGGCCGCGCATTTCAAAGACCCCCAGTTCGTGGGTGGCCCCAAAACGGTTCTTCACCGCCCGCAGCAACCGATGGCTGGCGAAGCGATCTCCCTCGAACGTGAGCACCGCATCCACCAGGTGCTCCAGCACCTTGGGACCCGCCAGCATCCCCTCTTTGGTGACATGGCCCACCAACAGCAGGGCCGTGTCCTGGCGCTTGGCGATGCGGGCCAGGGCCGCCGCACATTCCCGCACCTGGGCCACGGAACCAGGGGCACTGCCGAGCTCCCCGTCATGGAGCGCCTGAATGCTGTCGATCACCGCCACGGCTGGCCGCAGCGCTTCCAGCTCCTGCAAGACCAATTCCAGATCGGTCTCCGCCAACAGGTTCAGCTGGGAGCCATCCGCCGTGAGTCCCTGCTCATCGGACAGCCGCCGCCAGCGCAGCTTCACCTGCTGCGCCGATTCCTCCGCGCTGACATAGAGCACCGAATGCTGCGCGGCCATCGCCTGAGCGCTCTGCAGCAGCAGGGTGCTCTTGCCGATGCCGGGGTCGCCCCCCAGCAAGACCAGGGAGCCGGGCACCAGACCGCCCCCGAGCACGCGATCGAACTCGCCATAGCCACTGCCCAAGCGCTGCAGGGGACGGTCACCAACGGCAGCGATCGGTTCTGATCGGCGCGCTGAAGCCGGAATGGCGGCCTGCTCAGGGCTGGCCACGGGCCGGCGGCGGCGATTGTCCGTCGCGGTGGCGGTCTGCTCCACCAGGCTGTTCCAACTGCCGCAGCTGGCGCAGCGGCCAAAAAACTGCCGGGTCTGGGCCCCACAGCTCTGGCAGACGTAGGTGCTGGTGGTACGGGCCAAGACGAATCGTTGAAGACGGTGTATGAAGAAAGTTGGTTTCCGCGCTCAGCGGTAACCCGCCGACCTCTTCAGTAGGTCAATTCACCTAATTCGGCCCGCACAGATTGGCGCAATGACGGCCTCTTCCGCTCCAGCCAAGGAAACAATTTTGGTCGTGGACGACGAAGCCAGCATTCGTCGCATCCTGGAAACGCGCCTGTCGATGATCGGCTACCAGGTCGTGACGGCCTGCGATGGCGAAGAAGCCCTGGAGGCCTTCCGCAGCTGCACCCCGGACCTGGTGGTGCTGGACGTGATGATGCCGAAGCTCGACGGCTACGGGGTCTGCCAGGAGCTGCGCAAGGAATCGGATGTGCCGATCGTGATGCTCACGGCCCTGGGCGATGTGGCCGACCGCATCACGGGCCTGGAACTGGGCGCCGATGACTACGTGGTCAAACCCTTCAGCCCCAAGGAGCTGGAGGCCCGCATCCGTTGCGTGCTGCGCCGCATCGATAAGGAAGGCTCAGCCGGAATCCCCAACTCCGGCATCATCCAGGTCAACGATCTGAAGATCGACACCAACAAACGCCAGGTCTTCCGCGCCGACGAGCGAATCCGCCTCACCGGCATGGAATTCAGCCTGCTGGAACTGCTCGTGGGCCGCAGTGGCGAGCCCTTCAGCCGCGGTGAAATCCTCAAGGAGGTGTGGGGCTACACCCCCGAGCGTCATGTGGATACCCGGGTGGTGGATGTTCATATCTCCCGCCTGCGCTCCAAACTGGAAGACGATCCGGCCAACCCCGAGCTGATCCTCACGGCTCGCGGCACCGGATATCTGTTCCAACGCATCGTTGACGCCGTTGCCCCCGAAGCCCGCTGACGCACCTGGCCACGGTCCCACCAACCGCCGCGGCCGCCCGAAAGCGATTCGCCGCCTGGTGATTTGGTACCGCCGCAATGCGGCTGTCACCAGCTTGGTGGGCACGGCCACAGCCACCGCCAACGCCGCTGGCTCCATGGCGGGATCGATGGCTGGCTCGGTGGTGACCACCGCCGGCACCGCTGCCGGTGCAGCCGGAGCCGCCGCCAACACCGTGCTTCAGCCCCTGGTGTTCGATCCGCTGCGGCGGCTGCAAAAAGGCGTCGGCGGACCTGACGACGGCGGCATTGATGACGCCCGGCGCCTCTGGGTGGCCGTCGACGGGATGGGCGGCGACTACGCGCCCGGGCCGATCCTGGAGGGCTGCCTGAGGGCCGTGCGCCTGCTGCCGGTTCGGGTGAAATTCGTCGCCGAAACCGCGGCCCTGGAGGCCGCCGTCGCCGAGTGTGACCTGGGTGAGAGCTTGAAAGCGGCCCTGGAGGAAGGGTTGCTGGAACTGGTGCCCAGCGGCGAGTCCGTGGGCATGAACGAGGAAGCCACGGTGGTGCGCAAGAAGCGCGACGCCAGCATCAACATGGCCATGGACCTGGTCAAAGCCGGCCAGGCCACCGCGGTCTATTCCGCCGGAAACTCAGGGGCCGTGATGGCCTCGGCCATCTTCCGCCTGGGTCGCCTCAAGGGCATTGATCGCCCGGCCATTGGAGCCCTCTTCCCCACCAAGGACCCCGAGCAACAGGTGCTCGTGCTGGATGTGGGCGCCAACATGGATGCCAAGCCCGCCTACCTGCACCAGTGGGCCCTGCTGGGCAACATCTATAGCCGTGATGTCCTGCAGGTGAAGCAGCCGCGCATCGGCCTGCTGAACATCGGCGAGGAGGAGTGCAAGGGCAACGACCTGGCCCTCAAGACCCACCCCCTGCTGGCCGCCGAGACCCGCTTCCGTTTTGCCGGCAACTGCGAGGGCCGCGACGTGCTCTCCGGTGAGTTCGACGTGGTGGTCTGTGATGGCTTCACCGGGAACGTGCTGCTGAAATTCCTCGAGAGCGTGGGCAGCGTGCTGCTGGATGTGCTGAAGGCGGAACTGCCCCGCGGCCGCCGCGGCAAGGTGGGCTCCGCTTTCTTGATGAGCAACCTGCGCCGGATCAAGAAACGGCTGGATCACGCAGAGCACGGCGGAGCCCTGCTACTGGGGGTCAACGGGGTCTGCGTGATTGGCCATGGCAGCAGCAAAGCGCTGTCGGTGGTGAGCGCTCTGCGCATCGCCCACTCCGCCGCTAACCACGGTGTGATGGACGACCTGCAGCAGTTGAGCGAGAGCGAGAGCCCTGCCGTCGCCTGTGGTTGACTGACCCCACCGTTGGGCAGAACCGGTGGGGCCAAGCCAGATCAGTCGCTATGGCATGGCCCTGGTGGGCAGCGGCAGTGCCGTGCCCTGCACCAGCGTCAGCAATGCGCAACTGAGCGAACGGGTCGACACCAACGACGAGTGGATCCGCACCCGCACCGGTATCGGTGCCCGGCGGATCTGCAATGCCGATGAACCGCTAACCGTGCTGGCCACCAAGGCGGCTGAGGCCGCTTTGGAGCATGCGGGCTGGCAGGCCGAGGAGCTGGATCTGATCCTCATGGCCACCTCCAGCCCGGACGATCTGTTTGGCACCGCACCGCGGGTGCAGGGAGCCCTTGGGGCCAAGAACGCCGTGGCCTTTGACCTGACCGCTGCCTGCAGTGGTTTTCTGTTTGCCCTGATCACGGCCGGGCAATACCTGCGCAGCGGAGCCATGCGCCGCGCCCTGGTGATCGGGGCTGATCAACTCAGCCGTTGGGTCGATTGGGACGACCGCACCACCTGCGTCCTCTTTGGGGATGCCGCGGCAGCCGTGGCCGTCGAAGCCTGCCCCGAAGAGAACGATGGCCTGCTGGGCTTCCGCATGCACTCCGATGGCAGCCGCAACGGCTGCCTGACCCTGGCTCAAACCAATCACCATCACAGCGTTCTCAGTGGTGTGAGCGCTCAGCAGGGAGGGTTTGAGCCCCTGCGCATGAACGGCCAGGAGGTCTACAAGTTCGCCGTGCGGGAAGTGCCAGCGGTCCTCAAGGAGCTGCTCGAGAGCACCGGCACCAGCGCAGAAGAGCTCAACTGGCTGCTCCTGCACCAGGCCAACCAACGCATCCTGGATGCCGTGGCGGATCGCTTCAAGATCCCCCACGAGCGGGTTCTCAGCAACCTGGGCAACTACGGCAACACCTCCGCCGCCACCATTCCTTTGATGCTGGATGAGGCCGTCAAAGACGGCCGGGTCAAACCCGGTGATCTGATTGCCAGCAGCGGCTTTGGCGCTGGCCTGAGTTGGGGCGGAGCCCTGCTGCGCTGGAGCGGCCCCGCGTAGTCTCCCCCCGACACTGCACGCGCGCGCAGCCATGGGTAACGCCTGGGTTTTCCCTGGACAGGGCTCTCAGAAGGTGGGAATGGCCACCGGCGTTCTTGAGCTTCCGGGAGCCCGCGAGCGTTTCCAAAGCGCCTCGGAGTTGCTGGGCCGCGATCTGCTGGCGATCTGCAATGGCGAGGCCGATGGCGCGCTGAGCGATCTGGGGGACACCCGCAACACCCAGCCAGCGCTGTTTGTGATCGAAAGCCTGCTGGTGGATGGCCTGAAGGCCCAGGGGCGCAGCGCTGATCTGGTGGCCGGCCACAGCCTGGGGGAACTGGTCGCCCTGTATGCAGCCGGGGTGTTTGATGCCGGCACCGGCCTGCAGCTGATGAAGATCCGCAGCGAGCTGATGGCCGCAGCCGGTGGCGGGGCCATGACCGCTGTGATGGGCTTTGATCGCGCCGAACTCGATGCCCTGGTCAGCGCCACCGAAGGCGTGGTGATCGCGAACGACAACAGCAGTGCCCAGGTGGTGCTCTCCGGCAGCCCGGAAGCCGTGGAAGCCGTCAGCAGCCAACTCAAGTGCAAGCGCGCCATCCCCCTGGCGGTCAGCGGAGCCTTCCATTCCCCCTTCATGGAGCAGGCCGCCACGGCCTTTGCCGCCGAGCTGGAGAACGTGCCCTTCCAGGACGCCACCATTCCGGTGCTGAGCAACACCGATCCGACGCCAGAAACCAGCGGCGCCGCCCTGAAGCAACGCCTGCGCAGCCAGATGACCACCGGTGTTCGCTGGCGCGAAACCATGGATCGCTTCAGCAACGCCGGCATCAGCACCGCCGTTGAGATCGGACCTGGCAACGTGCTCAGCGGTCTGATCAAGCGCAGCTGCGAAGGCATCACCACAGCCCAGATCAGCACCGCCGCCGACCTGGGCCTGTGAATCGCCCTGTGAAAGCCGTCAAACGGGTGCTGCGGCGCCGCAAACCAGCGGAGCCACCCGCCTTGATCCGCACCCCCAGACCGAGCCTCACCTACAGGCTCGTGAGCTACCTGCTGGTCTTTCCCATCTACCGGCTGCTGTTTCGGGGTCGCACGGCCGGCAACGCCAACGTGCCCATGGAAGGTGCGCTGGTGGTGGTGGCGAACCACGGTTCACACCTGGATCCCCCGCTGCTGGGCCATGCCCTCGGACGCCCCGTGGCCTTCATGGCCAAGGCGGAACTGTTCAAGATCCCTCTGCTGGGGCCGATCATTCGCGCCTGCGGCGCCTACCCCGTCTCCCGCGGGGCCAGTGACCGCGAGGCCATTCGCACCGCCACCGATCGCCTGGATCAAGGCTGGGCCACGGGGGTCTTCATCGATGGAACCCGCCAGAGCGATGGCCGGGTCAACAATCCCCAAGCGGGTGCGGCCCTGCTGGCGGCCCGTGCCGGCGTGCCGCTGCTGCCGGTGGCGATCATCAACAGCCATCGGGCCCTGGGCACCGGATCCCGTCAGGCTCGCCTGGTGCCCGTGCACATCCGCATCGGGACGCCCATCCCAGCGCCGGCATCCCGCAAACGGGCGGATCTCGATCGGGCGACGGCGGCCTGCCAAGAGCAGATCAACGCCCTGCTCGATCAGGGATTGATCAGCGGCCCCGCACTTCCTCCAGCAGCGGACCAAACCGCGCTGCCGCCCAGTCCCTAAGGTCCCGGCCGGTCACGACCCACAGGCCTGCCCGCAGGCCATCTCCCCAGACCTTGCGCCAGTCCTCCGGCTTGCAGCGCTCGCCGCAGGGCACCACCACCGGCGTGAGCGCGATGCCGCGGCTGCCGGCCACCATCCGCCCCACCATCAGGGCGCGATCCATGTGATCAGAGCTGGTGATCAGCAGGACGTGGCGAATCTTGGCCAACTTGAGGTCATCCACCACCGAGGTGAAGTTGCTCAGGGTGTCGGTGGCCCGGTAATCCAGACGGACGCGACTGTCATCGAGCCCGCGGCCACTGAACAACCAATGGGCGTACTCGGGGTTGCTGCCGCCGCTGACGATCACCGGCAAGCCATCGCGCCGGGCCAACTCCGCCGCCACGCGCTCGCGCTCCACATCGCCACCGAGCACAAAGATCAACTGGGGCGGAGGCAGCGGTGGACGCCAGAGACCACGGCTCAACCAGAGGCCTGCCCCCAACAGCGAGACGAGCAGCAGGCGGCGGCCCCAGCGAGAACGCCGGGGCGGGCGACGCCGACGCCTGGGTGCTGCTTGGGTTTTGGAGGCGCGGGCCTGGGTCATCAGCGCTCCACGGGGCTGGTGGGATAAAGCGGCAACACCGGCTCCCACGGGCCAGGCAGGCCGGCCGCATCGGCCAACTGTCCCAACTCCAGGAGCTGCCGCACATCGGCCTGGGGCTCCACCACGGCCTCCAAACAGGGTTCATCGCCCGAGCCATCGCCTGGCCAGGCCTCTCCGGAGCGATACAGGCGCGGCTCCAGAGCCTCCGCGACACCACCTAGGGCCTGGGGATCAGGGCTGTAGGCCCCCGCCACCACCCCACGGCGCGGCAGGGGTTGCTGCAGCCAGAGTCTTTGGTGCGGCGGCCATGGCTGCATCGCCCAATGGCGGCGGGCCATGAGCAAAAAGCTGCTGAAGCCGTGCAGGGGGATCGAGAGCTGCTGGGCCAGGGTGCGCGCCAGGACCACCGTCAGACGGGTCCCCGTGAAACCGCCCGGGCCTGTGGCCACCACCAAGCGGCCCAGCTGCGGCCAGTGTTCAGCGGGCAGAAGCTCCTCCACGCAAGGCAACAGGTCATTGGAGAGCTGGCGGCCCAGGGGGAAGCTGGCGATCCGGGGCTCAGCGCCAGGCGCCTGGACACCGACCCCCAGGGTTTCGCTGGAGCTATGCAGGGCCAGCAGCAAGGAGGATTGGCTGGAGGATTGGCTCGAGGGTTGGTTCATCGGGGCAGAGCCGCCCCGGGGCAGAGGCGCTGCCAGCGGCCCTGGTCGAGCTCAAAGCTGCCGCAGGCGCGCACATCCCACTCCACGCCCACCTGGGCTTCGCCGAGATCCTGGACCTGAACGTGAATCCGGGGCTCCTGAGGCACGAACTGGGGTTGCGAGCAAAGGTGAGGCACACCGTGCTGACGCTCCACTGCGTGGTAGGCCTGGCACTGGTCGACCCAGCGGCAGTCCACACAGATGCACATCTCCAGCGTCCGTGCCGATGACGCCATTGTGCCCGCCCCAGGCGGATCTGCGGAGGCTGCGCGCCTGGCCTGGGAAGCCCTGCAACCGGAAGACTGGCCCTTGCCCCTCAGTGCCTTCCCGGCGGATGCGGCCCTGGTGGGCGGTGCCGTCCGCGATGCCCTTCTGCAGCGCCTGGGCCCCGAACCGGACCTCGATCTGGTGGTCGATGGCGACGCCATTGCGCTCTGCAAGCAGCTGAGCAAACGCCATGGCGGCAGTGCCGTGGTGCTGGACTCCGAACGCAGCATCGCCCGCCTGGTGATCCAGGGCTGGAGCGTGGATCTGGCGCGCCAGGAGGGGGGCAGCCTGCTCAGCGACCTCCAGCGGCGGGACTACACGGTTAACGCCATGGCGCTGCCCCTGGCCGATCGCGGGGCCCTGGTGGATCCCCACGGCGGCCTGCAGGACCTGGCCAAACGCCAGCTGGCGGCCATCTCTGAGGCCAACCTGCTGGATGATCCCCTCCGTCTGCTGCGCGGTGTGCGCCTCGCCAGCGAGCTGGGTTTCGCGCTGAATCGCGCCAGCGAGGCCTGGATCCGGGCACACCGAGAGCGGCTCCAAGATGTCGCCGGAGAACGGGTCCTGGCGGAGCTCGAGAAATTAGCGAGCGCCCCCGACGGCCACCACGGGCTGCAGCTAGGCCTGGACTGGGGATTGCTGAGCCCGTGGCAAGGCAGCGACACAAGCGCTGCCTTGCCCCAACTCACCCCCCAAAAGGCTGAGGCCATGGGCCTGTGCGCCGGTGACGCTGGAGCCGTCCTCGCCCTGGCGCGGCTGACGGCCGTGCTGGATCCCCGCGGACTCAAGGCCCTGCGCAGCAGCCGCAAGCTGCAGCAGCGGGTGGAGCGCCTGCGGCGCTGGCAGACGCGACTGGATCCGGGACAGCCCGCCGAGGCCGCCGAAGCCCTGCCGGAGGCCGAACGCCTCCAGCTCCACCTGGAACTGGAGCAAGACCTGCCCTGCCTCTTGCTGGGTTGGCCCCTCGAGGCCGCTCGTCGCTGGCTTGAGAGCTGGCGGGATGCCCAGAACCCGCTCTTTCATCCCAAACCAGCCATCGACGGCCTGAGCCTGCAGCAACACCTGGGGCTCAAGGCCTCGCCCCGACTGGGGGCCCTGCTGCAATTTCTGATGCTGGAGCGGGCGTTTGGCCGACTCGAGGGCAAAACAGAGGTGCTCGAACAAGCCAGCCAATGGCTGAGCGCTAACCCTGAGGATTAGGGGAAGGGCACCTCGCCGTGATTAACTTCACCTCGTAAGGCGTTAACAACGACCTGATCCAGCCAGTTAGGGCACAGCATTACGCCAAAGGTTGCCGTTTGAACTCCGCTGTCGGGTTCTCAGCCGCCGCATCGTGATTAACCCCGACCAGCCAGAGCACAACTTCCTTCCTCCTTTCTCTCTCGACCCATGAGCGTTCGTCTTTACGTCGGCAACCTGCCCCAGAGCTTCGACAACAAGGAGCTCGAGGCTCTGTTCGCCAGCGTGGGCGAAGGCGTGCGCTTCAAGGCCGTTCAGGACCGCGAGACCGGCGCTGGCCGCGGTTTTGGCTTCGCCAACGTCAATGACGAGAAGCTGGCCGATGCAGTGATCGAGCAGCTGAACGGTCGTGAGTTCGCTGGCAACGCCCTGCGCATTGAGCGCTCGGAGCGCCGCGATGAGCGTCGTGGTCCCGGTGGCAACGACCGCCGCGGTCCGGCCAACACCTCCAACGTGGCCCGCAAAGCCGTCAACAAGGTGGTGCACCGCGACAACGTTGAAGAGGGTGCTCCCGACCCCCGCTGGGCCGGCGAACTGGCCAAGCTCAAGGGTCTGCTCGACAACCAGAAAGCCGCGGTCTGA
>JBMSIW010000066.1:0-11154 GCA_049418265.1 Vulcanococcus sp. | reverse complement strand
TTGAGCGTGACATCGAGAATCCTCACGGACAGAGCCACCTGGCGCTGCCGCAAATCGATCTGCCGCAGATAACCCTCGGCCACGGAGACCAGCTGCGAATCACCCACCAAGGTGATGGTGCGCAGCCTGGAATCCGTGGTGCCGATCAGACCTTTCAGCGGCCCTGTGCTGGAGCCATAGGTTTCGGTCGTGGTGATCGTTTCCTGCTTGGTCTGCTGGGTTTGCGCGGCGCCCGCCACCTGGTTGGACTGGGGCTGACCGCTGCTCACCACATTGGTGATGGTGGCGACCTTGGTGATCCGGGCCCCAAGGCTGGCCAGGTAGTCCGCCGCCGAACCAGCGGAGGCCTGATTGAGGCGATAGACCTTGGAGACCTGGGTGCCGAAGGTTTTGCCCAAGACCGCAGGGCCCGCCATCAGCATGTTGCCCTCTAGGCGCCCTTGAAGACCTGAGGCCAGCAGCACGGCATTGAGGGCCCGGGCGTAGCTCTCACCGCGGAAGGACAGCGACACGGTGGGGCCGCCCTGGGGGGCAGCCGGAGCAGCAGCCGCGGTGGCCGTGGGCTTGCTGTCGTCATCGACGTAGACAAAGCCGTAGCCACCCATCTGCGTCAGAGCCATCAAGGCATCTTTGGCTGGGGCATTGCGCAGCGTCATCGTCACGGGAGGACCGCTGACGTTGAGGTAACTGCGGTTGCGCAGCACCATGGTTCCCACGGCCATGTCCCCCAACGGCGGTGCCACCGCGCGGGGCTGCAGGGGCGGAGCCGTGCTGGGCTGGGGCACCACTCCGGGTTGACGCAGGTTGAGCTGCGCGGTCTGGGTGCGCTGCTCCGGTGGCGCCGCAAAACTCAGGATCAGATTGCGGCCATCGGCACTGACCACTGGCTTGGTGGCCGGTGCACCCGGCAACGGCACCACCTCAATGCGGTAATCCAGCCCACTGCCCTGCAAGCTGACCCGCTGCAGTCCGGCCTCCGGGATCGCAAGCGTCTGGGGGCCCATCTTGAGCGCGGAGGGGCTGCTCAACTGCAGGCTGCCCTCCCAGCCCTGACTGGTCTGCCGTTGCCGCAGCACGGGCGCAGGCCCCGTGCCCTCAATCACCACATCCAGGGACTGATCCGAACGCCGCAGCCGCAACACCACGTTGCCGGCGGCAGGCGCCATCGACTCCTGCGCCGTTGACGTTGCCGGTGGAACGGCAACTGCGGGAACGCCAAAGGCAGCGGCGGCCAACAGAGCCGAGATCGAACCGCGCCGAAGCCCCACCCTGCAACCGCTCAGATGGGCGGATGGTATCGGCGCTTATCGGGCCTTTCCAGGCTGAACAGGCGTGCTGTCATCTTTGGCGTAAAGCCCCAAATTCAGCCGCAACTGGGTGGGCTCCAGCTGCGGGCGCCCCTCCTTGTCCTTCCCAGCGGTCCCGGCTTTCAAGGAGAGATCGCTCTGCACCACCAGCAGGTTGAGGCGCTCCAGGCGCCGCAGAAACTCGAGCAATTGGGGGCCACTGCCGCGGGCGCTCAGCAGCACCGAGGTTTTGCTGAGGCCTGGTGCCAGCAGGGGATCCGGCGGTGGCGCTGGCGCCTTGTCCTTGGCTCCTGCCTTCGGGGGCGGTGGCGCCGCCACCGGTTCGTAGCCATCCAGCAGCACCCCGCTGAGGGCCGCCTGCTGGCTGAGCTGAGCCAGAAAGGTATTCAGATCACCACTGCCCGCAATCAAGTTGACGATCTGACCATTGCGCGCCTCCGCCTCGGCGCGCTGTTGCTCCAAGCTGTCGAGCTGCCGGCGCAGCAAGGGCAAGCGCTGCCTCTGGGCTTCTAACTGCTCCAGCTGTTGCTGATCCCGTTGCAACTGCTGCCAGCGCGGCAAGACCACAGCAGCCGCCAAGGCGGCCGCCACCACGGCCCCCGCCACAGCAGGAGCTGCCACGAGCACGGTCTCCCGGCGGAGCCAACGGGGAGTGCGACTGGCCTGGAAGTTGGTCATGGCAGCACCCCGGCGCTCTGCAGCAGCCTCAAACGCCGCGCCAGGCCATCCGCCTGCAGGGCCTGCAGCACCTCCAACAGCTGGGGAGCGGGCAACACGCCAAAGCGCGCCGAGAGCTCCCAGTTCACCCCCGTGCTGGCCTCCCCATCCCGTTGCAGATTCACGACCTTCAGCGAACGCGACTCCAGCAGCGGCGAGCGGGCCAGCAACAGGCTGAGGCTGTTGACGCGCCGGAAGGCCTGGGGATCAGAGGCGACCCCTTTGAGCACCAGGCCATCCCCCTGGGCCCGGACCTCCGTGAGTTGCACCCCCTCGGGGGTCACGGCCATCAACTGCGTCAGCAGGGCTGATCCCGAGGAGACCGCCACCAGTCCCTGGGCCAGACCCTCGTTGCTGCGCTGCACCTGCGACTTGGCCCGCCGGGTCTGGGTGACGCGCCGCTCCAGCACCTCGACCTCCGCGGCGATCGGCCGCAAACCATCCAAGGCCGCCGCGACCTGCTGCTGGCGCCAGGCCATGGCCAACGCCAGAAGCACCACCAGCGCCACCAAAGCGGAACCGACGGCACCCCCCGCCAGCAGCAAACGTCGAGCGGGCAGCCAGTGGGTCGCAGGGTCCGGCAGTCCCCGCTGCCGGCGGCGCTCCTGCAGCAGGTCCAAGCGCAGCTGCGATCGGTTCATGGCAGCACCTCCGCAGCCGCCAACCCCCACAGCAGAGCCGTGGAGAGGGGTGCACCCTCCCCGCGGGCATCGAGCAACCAGCCCGAGGCGATCGGATCACGCACGTCCACACGCACCGGGAGGTCCTGCTGCAGCAGAGCGCCAAAGGCCTGCGGATCCAGGTCGGCGCCGGCGCTCACCACCAGCTCCAGGCTGCTGCATTGGGGCCAGTAGGCCAGGCAAGGCGTGAGGGCCTCCAGCAGGAGCTCAACCGGCTGGGGTGCTGGCAGGCTCCATTGCCACTGCGGCACCCCGGCCTCAAAGCGCAGCAGGGTGCAAGCCTCTGCTTCCACCAGCAAGATCAGCTCGTTCTGCGCCCCATAACCCGCACAAAGCACGGCGGGCTCCAGCTGATCGAGGGGCAGCGCCGCCAGGGCAAACGCCTCGATCCAGCTCTCGAGCAGCTCCGTCGGGGCGGCGGCCAGCAACGAACGCCCCGGGGGGACCAGCAGCGGTTGGGCAATCAGATCGGTGGGCGTCTCGGCTGGCCAGGGCCACTGCAGGGCCTCCGGCTGTGAGGCCGCCAGCTCCGCGCTGCCCTGCAGCAGCCGCAGCGCAGCCGCTTGCACCGGCAGCACAGCCCTGACGCGCGCGCCGCCGAAACCGCGCTCCAGCAGCCAATCACCGAGCAGATCCCCCAGGGCATCGGGCGACGAGGGCTTGCCGCCGAAGCAGGTCCCCGCTGGCAAGGGCAGGCGCTCCAGCAGCAGCACCTGCCGGCCCTCGAGGGCCATGGCCGTCACGGCCTGATCCTGCAACTCCAGGTAGACCCGCTGCGGAAACAGCCAGGCTTGCAAGGGCGCAATGCGGTCTTGAACTCCTGAGAGCACCACCGCGCCCTGCTTGCTCTAAGCGCAAGCTATCCAGAATTCAGCGCCAGGGCACCCCACTACCCACGGCTTCCTGGATGTTGCGGAAACCGTGCTGATCGAGCTGAGCGCTCAGGCCTTCCAGGATCTCGGGCACCAGGGCGGGGCCTCCATAGATCCAGCCGGTGTAGAGCTGCACCAGGGACGCCCCCGCCGTGATCCGCTCCCAGGCCGCCTCGGCTGAATCGATGCCGCCAACCCCGATCAGGGGCAGTGCGGGACCGGCCGTGACCCGCAGCCGGCGCATCACCTCCAAAGCCCGCTGCCGCAGGGGAGCACCGCTGAGGCCGCCGGCCTCCTCCGCCAGGGTTTTGCCGGTCTGCGGGATGCGGCGCTGCTCCAGGCCTAGTCGGTTCAAGCTGGTGTTGACCGCGATGACCCCCGCCAGGCCTTCCTCATAGGCAAGGCGTGCGATCGCATCAATGGCGTCATCCTCCAGATCCGGAGCGATCTTGACCAGCAGGGGCGGACAGGCCGGTAGCCGCCGCAGCCGCTCCACCAGTCGCCGGAGCTGCACCTCGTCCTGGAGCTCCCTGAGCCCTGGGGTGTTGGGGGAGCTCACGTTGATCACCGCGTAATCCGCCAGGGGCGCCAGCAACTCCAGGGAGGAGGCGTAGTCGTCCGGCGCCAGCTCCAGAGGGGTGATCTTGGACTTGCCCAGATTGATCCCGAGCACGGCCGGTCTCTGACCCGCCGGCGGCAGGGCCTGACGCTCCAGGGTGCGGCGCGCCGCCTGGGCTCCCTGGTTGTTGAAGCCCATCCGATTCAGGGCCGCCCGCTCCTCAGCCAGGCGAAAGAGACGCGGGCGGGGGTTACCGGGCTGGGCGTGCCAGGTGATCGTGCCGACTTCGGCAAAGCCAAAGCCGAAGAGATGCCAGATGCCAGCAGCCACCGCGTTCTTGTCGAACCCGGCAGCCAAGCCGACGGGATTGCGAAAGCGACAGCCAAACAGGGTCTGCTCGAGGCGCAGGTCCTTGCGTTGCAGCTCCGCCCCCAGACCGGCCAGGGAGCCGCTGACCAAGGGCCAGTTGCGGCGCAGCGAGGCCTGGCCAAGAGCCTGCAGGGTCAGCTGACTGAGCTGCTCGGCGTCCGCCCCGTCATCCCGACTGAGCAGGGGGCCCACAAAGCGTTGGTAGAGCGATCCGGTGCCGACCTCAGCCATCCTGCCGCTCCTCAGCTTGGACCTGCCCCGATCCTGACGCCTCCCGGCGCAACTGCCAGCGCCCATCCCCGGCCGGGGTGACCTCCCAGTCGCGCCATTGCCAGGGGCCCTCGCGGGCCTCGAGGGTTTTCAGCGGCATCTCCACCAGCTGAGCAAGCTCCAGCAAGCTGAGCCCATAGCCCCCCTGGGCCAGGCGATCGGCCAGCTCCAACCGGCTCAACAGCTGCTGCAAGCCCTGCGGGGCCAGATCCACAGGGGCTGGTGCAGCGCTCTCGCTCACCATCAGCCCGCCGTATTCCCCCTGGGCCAGCTTCGGGATCTGCCCCTTGGAGAAGGCCACCGCAATGGCATCGCAGCGGTCGTTATCGGGATCACCGCTGTGGCCTTTCACATAGGTCAACGGCAGACCCTGGACGCGTGCTGCATCGAGGGCCTCCCAGAGGTCGCGGTTCAGCACGGGGCTACCGGAGGCCGTGCGCCAGCCCTTGCGCTTCCAGCCGTTGATCCACTTGCTGAAGCCGTCGATCAGATACTTCGAGTCGGTGCGGATGCTGAGGGACGGGTCGCGGGGCAGGACCGCCAGCTGCTCCAGCAGCGTCAGCGCCGCGGTGAGCTCCATGCGGTTGTTCGTCGTGTTCGCCTCCGCGCCCCCGAACTCCCGCACGCTCCCATCGGAGAAGCGCAGCAAACAACCCCAGCCGCCGGGGCCTGGATTGCCGCTGCAGGCGCCGTCACAGGCGGCCGCCACAACCTTCGGGGTGTCACTGGCCACTGGGCTGCTCCCTCAAAATCCGGTACAACGCACGTCTGATCAGCAGCCCCGGAGCCATCCCATGCAGCGAAGCTACCTCCCATGGGTAGGCCTGGCGCTGCTGGGCGCAGGCCTGGTGAGCTCCCAGGCCGATGCCGGGGTCTTCCAGAGCAAGGGCCTCGAGCAGGAGCGCCTGGTGGTGCTGGGGCAACCCGTGGGACAAAGCGACTGGAAGCTGCTGGTGCTCGAGCAGATCGCGGCCGCACCGAAGTGCTGGGAGCCGCGATCGGACGGGCTGATCGATCCAGCCCTGAACCGCTTTGATTTCAGCGGGATCTGCAGCCGCTACATCGACAGCAATGGCTATTCGCTGCGGGTGGGCGAGCAGGACCTGGCGCCGCGCTACCGGCTGCGCCTGGAGCGGCAGGGCGATCGACTTGCCCTGCTGGCCATGTCCCCCAGCCAGCCGACCGAGGTCCTGGTGGGGCGCGGCAACATCCCCCGGCGGGACCGGGATGGCTTTGTCGAGCTCAAGTTGGAACCCGGCTGGCAGCTGGAGCGCCGCATGTACGGCGAGCGGACCCTCAGCCACGTCTATTTCGCCAACAGCACTCCCATGGCGGCCCTGATCGCCCAGGCCAATGGCACGGGCCGGGAGACGCCAACGCTCCGCCCCCTGGAAGCCCCCAGCACTGGACTCAACGCGGGGCCCATCTCCCTACAGGTCATCCCCTTTCGACCCTGAACCCATCCAGATCGGATCGCATCAAGGACAGTTGAGACAGCGTCCGAGACCCCCTTGCCCGATGTTTTTCTCTGGCGGTATGGTCTGTGCGTGTGAGGAGTGCGGAACACCACTTCCGGGGTCGAAACGAGGACAGACTCCCAGAAGCGTTCCGACTCAAAGCCCTGCCTTCGGCGGGGCTTTTTTATTGGCAACCCGAGCCGGCAGCCATGAAAAAGCCGGCCCCAAGGGACCGGCTTTGGCTTGAAGAATGGCGGGTCGCACCAGGCGACCCGCAGCGGGATCACTTGAGGGTGACCTTGCCGCCGGCCTCTTCGATGGCCTTCTTCATGGCTTCGGCATCAGCCTTGGCCACGCCTTCCTTGACGTTGCAGGGAGCGCCTTCGACAAGAGCCTTGGCTTCGCCCAGACCCAGGCCGGTGGCCTCGCGGACGGCCTTGAGGACCTTGATCTTGGCAGCAGCGTCGAAACCGTCGAGATGGACGTCGAACTCGGTCTTCTCTTCAGCGGCCTCAGCAGCACCGCCAGCGGCGGGAGCAGCCATCACGACGCCGGCAGAAGCGGCGGCGGACACACCGAAGGCCTCTTCGATCTGCTTGACAAGCTCAGAGGCTTCCAGCAGGGAGAGCGACTTCAGTTGCTCGAGAATTTTGTCGGTAGTAGCAGACATGGTTGGGAATCAGCAACAGATCTGTAAAAACAGTCGGATCGGAGAGCTTTTCAGCAGATCCGGCCTCAGGAGGCCGAACCCTCGCCATCGGCGTGCTGCTTGAGCGCCCGAGCAAGACCGGAAGGAACTTCGTTGATGCCCACAGCCACCTTGGTGGCCACGGCGTTGATCGCACCAGCGATCTGGGCCATGAGCACCTCCTTGGAGGGCAGATCCCCGATGGCCTTGATTTCGGCCTGGGAAAGGAGCTTGCCTTCGAAAAGGCCGCCCTTCACCTCAGACTTCTTCGTGTCCTTCTGGAAGGACTGAACGGCCTTCACGGCACCGCCAATGTCGCCCTTAACGAGCACAAAGGCGTTGGTGCCGGTGAGCAGGGAATCGAGTTCCGACCAAACGCTGTCGCCATCAATGGCACGGCGCATCAAGGTGTTTTTGGTCACCTTGCAAACGCCGTTGCTGCCCTGCAGACGAGTCCGCAGATCAGACATCTCCTTGATGGACAGGCCCTTGTAATCAAGAACCAGCGCCATTTCGGCCTCGCCAAGGAGCTGCTTGAGCTCTTCGACGATCTGTTGCTTGTTCTCCAGAGTGCGGCCCATGGGTAAGGATCGGATCAGGGGAACAAGCCGGGTACGCAGCCCCAATGCCGGGAGGCATTCGAGGGGCTGCAGCTTGCTCTGCCTGAACGAACCTCCGAAGAGATCCCTGGGACAAAACCAGCGCGTGCACCTCGGCAGGATTTACGGATAGGCGGCCTGGAACCAGACCACGAATCTCGACCTGCTGTCTTGGGTAGGGCGCGAAACCCTTCTGGCGTTAAGCCAGCTTCTGAACATACAACAAAGCCCCCCGCCGAAGCGGAGGGCTTTGCGCTCGAGGGACGGGGACGATCAGCCCTCTTGCTTGATGTCCTGCAGAGCCGTCACGTCCACTTCCACGGAGGGGCCCATGGTGGAGGTGATGTACAGGCTCTTCCAGTAGCGACCCTTCGCACCGCTGGGCTTGTTGCGGTCGATGGTCTCCTGCAGGGCCTTCAGGTTGTCGAGCAGCTTGGCTGCATCGAAGCTGGCCTTGCCGAAGCGCACGTGCACGATGCCGGTGCGGTCCGCGCGGAACTCAAGTTTGCCGGCCTTGAATTCGTTGATGGCGGATGCCAGGTCGGTGGTGACGGTGCCGGCCTTGGGGTTCGGCATCAGACCACGGGGACCCAGGACGCGGCCCAGCTTGGCCACCTTGGGCATCATGTCGGGGGTGGCGATCAGCAGATCGAACTCCATCTCGCCCTTGGCGATGGTGTCCACCAGATCGTCATCACCGGCGAGATCCGCACCAGCGGCCTTGGCCTCGGCCACCTTTTCGCCGCGAGCGATCACGGCAATACGGATGCTCTGACCGGTGCCGTGGGGCAGCGCCACGGTGGTACGCAGCTGCTGGTCGGTGTACTTGGGGTCGATGCCGAGGCGGGCATGGGCCTCAAGGGTCTCGTCGAACTTGGCGGTGGCATTGGCCTTCACCAGTTCCACGGCCTCCTGGGGGGCGTAGAGGCGGTCTTCAACCTTGTTGGCGACCGCGGTAAAGCGCTTCGAGATTTTGGGCATGTCAGGGATGGGGTGCAGGCGAGCGGGAAGCTCTCCCCCGGTAAAGAACAGAGTGAATGAGAAAAAGCGTGGGGCGTAGCCCGCAGCTTCAGTCCTTCACAGCAACGCCCATGTTGCGGGCGGTGCCTTCGATGATGCGCATGGCCGACTCAACGCTGGTGCAGTTGAGGTCGGGCAGCTTGGTCTTGGCGATCTCTTCGAGCTGCGCACGGCTGATAGCGCCGACGGAGCCCTTGGAGGAGGTGGCCGCACCCTTCGCGATTCCGGCTGCCTTCACGATCAGCACGGAAGCGGGAGGGGTCTTGGTGATGAAGGTGAAGCTGCGGTCTTCGAAGACCGAGATCTCCACCGGAATCACGTATCCGGCCTTGTCCTGCGTCCGAGCGTTGTACTCCTTGCAGAACGCCATGATGTTGACGCCGTGCTGACCGAGGGCAGGGCCCACCGGCGGCGCGGGGTTGGCTTTGCCGGCCTGGAGGGCCAGCTTGATCACAGCTACAACTTTTTTTGCCATCGTCCTGGCGGCTTGAGCAATCTGCGGATCCGCGACCCTAGGGCAGCGACTGCGGCGGGTCCGGAAACCGGAGCCCTACCAATGGCCGCCCTCCGCAGGGAGACGGCCGCAGGGGAATCAGCTTTGCTTGCTGATCTGGGAGAACTCGAGTTCCACCGGTGTTTCCCGACCAAAGATCGAGAGCAGTGCCTTGAGCTTGTTGCGATCGCCGGAGACCTCGATGACCTCGCCTTGGAAGTCCTTGAAGGGACCAGCGGTCACAAGAATCTGATCGCCCTCGGTGAGATCGACCTTCACGACAGGCTTCTTCTCAGCAGCCCGCTTGAAGATGCGGTCCACCTCCTGACGGCTCAGGGGGCGGGGCTTGATGTGACCCCGGGCTTTGCCCGTGGCGCGGCGATCCTCAGCACCAACAAAGTTGATGACGTTCGGGGTGCTGCGCACGGCCATCATCGTGTCCTCATCGAGGACCATGCGCACGAGCACGTAGCCGGGGAACACCTTCTCCTCGGTGCTGGTGCGGCTGCCGTCCTTCTTGAGTTTGACGGCTGGAGTCTGGGGAATTTCGATCTCGAGAATCCGGTTGTCGACCCCGAGGGTGACGGCCCGTTGCTCCAGGGTGGCCTTCACCTTCTTCTCGCAGCTGGACGCCACCTGCACGGCGTACCAGCGGGCAATCGGAGCGCGGCCTTCAGCCAGGACAGCGGGTTCGGCGTCGGCAGCCAGATCCGCCGCAGCGAAGGCATCAGTGGTGAGGTCGACGTCGGACACGGGCAAGGGGGGAGGGGATCGAAAACGTCAGGGCTTCAGCGGAACACCTGGGAGCTGCCCCAGCTGTAGAAGCGATCAACTGCAGCGATCGCGAAGGCCGAAATCGTCACCATCAAGATGACGGCCACCGATTCACCGAACAGCTGCTGACGGCTGGGCCAGACAACCTTGCGCAGCTCTGCCACGGTGTCCGCCACAAACCCGGCCTTGGCGGGCTCAGCCGCCAGAGACGCTTCGGGGTTGGTTTGTGGTTCGGTCTGGGATTCCACGGGTGAAGATTCCGCAGGTGAGTCAGAGGCAGGGGCCCCTTCCGAGAGGCTTTCTTTGCAGAAGCCTCAGTGGCAGCGGGCCGCGCGGCGTGATGAGCCCACGCGCCGGCAAACAAACACCCTAACGGATGTCGCTCTCAGGCCTCACTGAGCGGCGTGAAGCAGAGCTGATCACCGCTGGCCGCCAGGCTGACCTGCACCGCGGCAGCCCCCAGGAAACGCTCCTCGAGCAGCTGCGTGGCCAGGGGGTTCTCAATCTGCCGGCGCAGCAGGCGGCGCAGGGGCCGGGCCCCGTATTCAGGTTCATAGCCCTGTTGCCCCAACCAGATCGCGACAGGCGGATCGACCCGTAGGGCCAGCCCTTGCTCCTGCAGCAGTACCGCCAACTCGGCCAGCTGCAGCTGCACGATGCGCTCCAGCTCCTCGCTGCCCAGGGGCTGGAAGCGAATCACCTCATCAATGCGGTTGAGGAATTCAGGCCGGAACTGGCTGGCCAGCGCCTGATCCACCTGCTCCGAAAGCTGGGCCGGATCACCGCCATGGCGCGCCGAATCGAGGATGGCGCGGCTGGCCAGGTTGCTGGTCATGACCACCACGGTGTGGCGGAAATCGACCGTGCGGCCCTGGGAATCCGTGAGGCGACCGTCGTCCAGCACCTGCAGAAGGATGTTGAAGACATCGGGGTGCGCCTTCTCGACCTCATCCAGCAGGAGCACGGCATAGGGCCGCCGCCGCACCGCCTCGGTGAGCTGACCGCCCTCTTCGTAGCCCACATAACCGGGAGGGGCTCCCAGCAGGCGCGCCACGGCATTGCGCTCCATGAACTCGCTCATGTCCAGGCGCACCAGCGCCTCCTCCTCATCGAAGAGGGAGGCGGCCAGGGCCTTGGCCAGCTCCGTCTTGCCCACACCGGTGGGGCCCAGGAAGAGGAAGGAGCCCACCGGACGGCGAGGGTCCTTCATGCCGGCACGAGCCCGGCGAATGGCCGCCGCCACGGCCGCCACCGCTTCGCGCTGACCGATGACCCGCTCGGCCAACCGTTGCTCGAGCTCCAGCAGCTTCTGGCGCTCCCCGGCCATGAGGCGCTGGACCGGGATCCCG
>JBMSIW010000065.1:0-11211 GCA_049418265.1 Vulcanococcus sp. | reverse complement strand
GCGCTCGGTAGCACCGCGTCAGGGTCAATCCACATGGCATCGCCGTAGGAGAAAAAGCGATAGCCCTCTGCTTTGGCCTGCTCGTAGAGATCCAGCAAGCGAACACGACCAATCAGGGCGCTCACCAGCAGCAGCAGTGAACTCTTGGGCAAATGGAAGTTGGTGAGTAGGCCCTGCACCACCGCAAAGCGGTAGCCCGGCTGAATCACCAGGTTCACAGGACCGGTGTGCGGTTTGAGCTCGCCGCCATTGAGCTGCGCCACCGCTTCCAGGCTGCGTACAGACGTGGTGCCCACCGCGATCACGCGGCCGCCGCGGGCGCGGCAGGCAGCCACGGCCTGCACGCACTCGGGGGTCACCTCAACCCACTCGCTATGGAGCTCCAGTTGGCTCAAGTCCTCGGTCTCCACCGGCCGGAAGGTGCCCAGGCCCACATGCAGGGTGACCGTGGTGCGCTCCACGCCACGCTGCTCCAGCGCCACCAACAATTCATCGCTGAGGTGTAACCCCGCCGTTGGAGCCGCCACGGCTCCTGGGCGTGAGGCGTAGCGGGTCTGATAGCGCTGATCGTCCTCCTCGCCGTGTTCGCGGATGTAAGGCGGCAGGGGCATCTCCCCGTAGCGCGCCAGCAAGGTCTCGATCGCTTCCGGGGTCGTGCACTCCGCCGGGAAGCGCACCACGCGGCCGCCCGTTGGCTCATCCACCGCCACGACCTCGAGGGGGATGGACGGCTGCGCCGGATGCTCCAGCTGCAACAGCTCACCGGGCTTGAGGCGTTTGGCCGGTTTGGCCAGACAGAGCCAGTCACTGCCACCGGCAGGCTCCAACACCAGCAACTCCACCGCCCCACCACTGCTGCGGCGAGCCTGCAAGCGAGCCTTGAGCACGCGGGTGTTGTTCACGACCAGCAGATCCCCCGGCTTGAGGATCTGCTGCAACTCCCAAACGCTTAGGTGGCTACAGCCCTCGGCGTCGCGGACAGCAAGCAGCCGCGCCGCATGGCGCGGTTCCACGGGCCGCTGGGCAATGAACGACTCCGGCAACTCGAAGACGTAACTCGAGAGGCGCTGATCTTCAGAGCCAACGGCGCTTGGATCGCTCAACGGGGATGGATCAGAACGCCAGGCTTTCGGGGTTGGTCTCGATCAGCTGAGCGAGATCCTTCAGGAAGGCCGCCGCATCGGCCCCATAGATCACGCGGTGATCACAGGTGAGATTCACCTGCATCTGATTCGCCACGCGGATCGAGCCATCCTTGCCCGCAACGACGGTGGGACGGGATGCCGCCACCGCCAGGATGGCGCCCGTGCCGGGGGGAAGGATCGCGTCGAAGCGATCCACTCCGAACATGCCCAGGTTGGAGAGGGTGAAGGTGCCGGTGCTGTACTCCTCAGGCTGCAGTTGCTTGCTGCGGGCGCGGCTGACCAGATCCGCCCAATTGCGAGCCAGAGAGTGGATATCGGTCTTGTCGGCATTGGCCAGAACCGGCGTGATCAGGCCGCCGTCTTCCATCGCCACGGCGACCGCCACGTTCACTGACGCCGGGTAGGTCATGGCCGAGCCATCGGCACTGGTGGCTGCATTCACCTGGGGGTGACGGGCCAGCACCACACCCACGGCCTTGGCCAGCAGGGCGGTCATCGTGACGCCCTTGCTCTTCACCTGCTTGTAGAAGGCGTCCAGCTTGGTGGTCGTGATGGTGTAGCCCACGCGGAAGGTCGGCACCGCCAGGCTCGCCACCATGTTGCGGTTGACCGCGCCCTGCAGGGTGTTGAACGCAACGCTCTCGCCGGGACGGCCAAAGGCATTGCCCGCGGGTGCAGCCGCAGGAGCCGCGGCGCCGTTGCCGCTGCCGCTGGCCGCAGGGGCTGAACCTTCCGCCACGCGGGGGACCGCCACGGTCAGGCCAAGGGCGCGCTCCACGTCTTCAGCCTGAATGCGGCCGTGGGGACCGCTGCCCCGCAGGGTCTCGAGAGCCACGCCGTGCTGGCTGGCCAACTTCTTGGCGCGGGGGCTCGCCACCACCCGGCCGTTGCTCACGGGAGCGGGGGCAGGGACTGCAACAACCGGTGCCGGAGCCGCAACGACAGGAGCCGGAGCAGGCGCTGCGGCAGGGGTCGCAGCGGCGGGAGCTGGAGCCGCTGCAGCGGCGGCCGGGGCACTGGGGGCCTTGGCTTGGGCCTCGGCAATCTCAGCCTCGGTCTCCACCACCAGACCGATGGTTTCACCCACCGGCGCCGTGCTGCCTGCAGGCATCAAGACAGCGGCGAGGTAGCCCTCGTTAAAGGACTCCACATCCATGTCGGCCTTGTCGGACTCGACCACGAGCACCGACTCACCGCGGGCCACCTTGTCGCCGGGCTTTTTCAGCCACTCCACGATCTTGCCCTCCGTCATGGTGGAGGAGAGGGCGGGCATAAAGATTTCGTGGGTGGCCAACGGAGTTCTGCCGCTCAATTGGGGCGGATTTTACGTGGCTCCGTGTTCTGAGAGCGCCGCGCTTAGAGAGCGCCCTCGATCGCCTCGATCACGCCATCACGCACCACCACGGCAACCTGGAGCTTCTCGACCAGGTTGTCGCCCACGGTCACATCGGTGAAGCTCTCGAGCTGCCCTTGCTCGACGATCTGCTCCATCTCCAGATCGCGCACCTGACGCTGTTGCTCCAGGAGCTGACGCTTCTGCTCCTCCAGCTCGGCCCGCTTGGCCGCGACCTGCTCCTGAACGGAGGCGACTTGCTCCTGGACGCGGGGATCGAGCGGGTTCGCGCTCTGGCTGCGAATCGCCTCGACCAGCTGCTGGCCCTCCTGCTCGAGCTGGGCCAGCTGGGCGTCGCTGCCGGCGATCGCGGTGCTGATCTCCCGCTCTGCGTCTTCCTTCCAGCGGGGGGTCACGACGGCGCGCACCGTGATGGAGCGCTTGATCGAGAGGGAACCCTCAGCCATGGAAATTCAAAAGCGGCGCTCAGCCTGTCAGGGCCGCCCAGGCTGAACAACCGCAGCCTGGGGCGGGTTCCCGGCCCTAGCGGCCGTAGATCGCCGTGATCGCTGAGGCATCACGGTCTGCGATGCGATCCCGCTTCTGCTTGAGGGTCTGGGTCAGCAGACCGTTCTCGATGCTGAAGGGCTCCACCAGCGCCACCCCCGCCAGGCGCTCATCGGGGCGAGCGCCCGGACGCGCCTGAAGACGGCGGTTCAAACGGCTGGTGAACGCCTTCAGCAAGGCGGGTTCTGCCTGAAGTCCCTGCACCGGCGGCAGCCCCTGTTCCTGGGCGAAGGCATTGAGAGCCTCCAGCTTCGGCACCACCAAGGCCCCCAGGGCCTTGCGGTCCTGGCCCACCAGCATCACCTGCTCCACCAGGGAACAGGCCACCAGGCACTCCTCCAGGGGGCCCGGCTCGATGTTTTCGCCGCTGCTCAAGACGATGGTGTCCTTGGCGCGGCCGGTCAGGACCAGCGTTCCATCGCCCAGCAGGTGGCCCAGATCACCCGTATCGAACCAACCCTCGGCGTCGAGCACCTTGGCAGTGGCCTCAGGCTTCCCCAGGTAACCGCTCATCACCTGGGGCCCCTTGGCCAGCACCTTGCCCCGCTGACCCACCGGCAGCAGGGCAGAGGTTTCAGGATCCACGATCTTGATCGCCGTGCCAGGCAGGGGCTGGCCAGAGCTGCCGCGGCGGTTGTTCCAGCGGCGGCGGCAGGTGAGCACCGGACTGGTTTCCGTGAGGCCGTAGCCCACCAACAATTCGACCCCAATCGCCTCAAAGAAGCCATCCACATGAATGGCCAGCGCTCCGCCACCGCTGATGGCTGTCCGCAGCCGCCCGCCAATCAACTGGGCGCGCACCTTCGGCCAGAACACGCTGTCAGCCAGGCCATGCAGGGGCCAGCTCAGGGCGGCACCAACCGCCGCGGCCAGACGGCGACGTTTGGGCTCCGGGGTCAAGGTGCGATCGGCGGCCACCCGGCGCGCCTGGCGATGGAAACGGCTCAGGGCCAGGGCCGATCGCAGCAGCTTGGCCCGGCTGGCGGGCATGGCCCCTAGGGCATCTTCAAAGCCACTCAGCAGCGCCTCCCAGAGGCGCGGCACGCTGATCAGATAGTGGGGGCGCACCCGCTGCAGATCGGGCCGCAACTGCTTGAGGGTCGTGTAGGTCTGCTGGCACCCGCAGGAGAGCAGGAAGTACTCCGCGCTGCGCTCATAGGCATGCCAGATCGGCAGCACACTCAGGACGCGATCGCCAGGGCGGGGCGCCACCGCAACACCGAGCTGGCGCAGCTGGTGCAGCAGGTTGCCGTGGCTCAGGGGAACACCCTTGGGCCGGCCGGTTGTTCCGGAGGTGTAGAGCACGGTGGCCAAACGCCCCTCACCGCCTTCGGGCCAGGCGGGTGCGGGAGCCGAGGCACCCCGCTGCATCAGCTCATCCCAGGTGAAGCAGGGCACGACCGGAACGACCGTGCCGCGATCGCCCTGGAGCACCACCACAAAACGGAGCTGTCCCAGGAGCTCGCTGCTCAGCTTCAGCTGTTCCAGTAGCTCAGCGGACTCGAGCACCAGCGCCACCGCCTGGCTATCCGCCGCGATGTAGCGCAGTTCATCGACCGGGGCGCCACTGCCCCGCACCGCGTTGGCGGCGCCGAGGCGCATCAAGGCCTGGTCGGCCACCAGCCAGCGGGGGCTGTTCTCCGAGAAGAGCGCCACGACCTCGCCGGGGCGGACCCCCAAGGCCGCAAAGCCAGCCGCCGCCTGCTCAATGCGGCCGTGCAACTGCTGGAAGCTCAGCTGCTCCGGCGGCTTGGCATGGGGAGCATCCAGGGCGATCGCATCCCCATAACGCTCGGCCAAGGCCCCCCAGAGCTGCTCAAGACCCTGCAGTCCACTCCAGTCCTGCCGCTCGGCCAGGGCCCGTTGATCCTGGCGGCTACCGCCCCAGCTGACCTCGGCCATCGCCATCGGAGAACGCATCACGACGCAGCAAAACGGGAGCACTCGGCCCCGGTCTTACCACCCCTGCAGGGCTTCCTGGGGGTTGGGGGGACGAAGTGACAAGCCAAAGCGCCGGGCGAAAGCCGCCAGCAACGGCGCCCGCAGATCAGCCGCCGTGAGCTCCGGCCGCCAATCACTGAGACGGCCCACGGGCCGATCGCGGATGCCGCAGGGCACCACCTGGGCAAAGCCCGACAGATCCGCATCGACGTTCAGGGCAAGTCCGTGCTGACTGATCCAACGGCGGGCGCCCACGCCAATCGCCGCGAGCTTGCGGCCCTCCAGCCAGACCCCGGTCAATCCCTCAATGCGACCAGCCTGCAGACCCAACTCCGCGAGCAGATCAATCACCACCTCCTCCAGGGACCGCAGATAGAGGTGCAGGTCACCCCCGTGGCGCTGCAGGTTGAGCACTGGGTAGAGCACCAATTGGCCCGGGCAGTGATGGGTCACCTCACCGCCGCGGTCGATGCGAAACAGCGGAGCGGGGGGGTGATCAGGATCGAAACCCAGATGGGCCGGATCGGCCCCACGGCCCAGGGTGTAGCAGGGCTCGTGTTCCAGCAGCAGCACCGCCTCGGGCGCACCGGGGTCGTCCAGCAAGCGCTGCTGGAGAGCCTGCTGCCAAATCCAGGCCCGCTCAAACGGCACCAGCCCTGGAGGTTCGAAACAGATTGCTGCGTCCGTAGGGCTGATCCGTGGTGGAAATCTCAGACCGTTCCTAGCGTTTCAGTAAGCCCAACGCCCAGGAGGCCAGGGATGAAGCTGTTGATTCACGGCCGCAATCTGGAGGTCACTCCAGCCATCCGCGATTACACCGAAGACAAGCTGAAGCGCGCCATCAGCCACTTCGACGGGATGGTCAAAGAAGCGGACGTGCATCTCTCGGTGGCCCGCAATCCGCGGGTGCCCCAGCAAACGGCCGAGGTCACTGTCTTCGCCAACGGCACCGTCATCCGCGCCCAGGAGCGCAGCGAAAACCTCTACGCCAGCATCGATCTGGTCGCCGGCAAGCTGGCTCGCCAACTGCGGCGCTACAAGGACCGCCAGGGCGATCACCACCACAGCCACGGTCAGCACGCCAGTCACACCCCGAGCTTCTCGGAGATGGCCGGGGAGGCCGCGGTCGATGGCTCCCTGCTGGAGGGCAAGGAGGCGGCCCTGCCCAGCCGCGGCGTGCGCCGCAAGTACTTCGAGATGCCCCCCATGAGCGTGGAGGCCGCCCTGCATCAGCTCGAGCTGATCGACCACGACTTCTACCTGTTCCGCGACGAAAGCAGCGGCGAACTGCAGGTGGTCTATCGCCGGAACCACGGCGGTTTTGGGGTCATCCAAGCCAAGGCCTGAGACTGGGACACCCCATCAGCGCCATCCCTTGCGCGACCTGCCTGATCTCGCCCCGCTGATCGACCACGCCCTGCTGGACCCCCACCAGGGCCGTGAGGCCGTGCTGCTCTGCTGCGATCAGGCACGGCACTTCAACTTCGCCGGCGTCTGCGTGGCCTCGCGCTGGCTTCGGGAGGCCCGCGAGCGTCTGGGCCCCAGTGGCAGCCGCGGACCCAAGTTGATCAGCGTGGTGGGCTTTCCCTTTGGTGCCATTCCAGCGGAGCTGAAGCGGCAGGAAGCGGAATGGGCCGCCGCCGCCGGGGCCGAGGAGCTGGATGTGGTGCCCGATTTCGGTGCCCTGGCAGACGGGGACAGCGGGGCCTTCTGCAACGACCTGGCCCCGATCGTGGAGCTCGGGCTGCCGGTCAAGGTGATCCTCGAGGTCTCCCGCCTGACGCCTGAAACCCTCGCCTGGGCCGTGGAGGCCAGCATCGATGTGGGTGTCGCCATGCTCAAAAGCGGCACGGGTTTTGGCGGTCCCGTCAGCGTGGAGCAGATCAAGCAACTGCAGCAGCTGGCCCGCGGCCGCGCCGCCATCAAGGCCTCAGGGGGCATCAACGACCTGGATCAGGCCCTCGCACTGCTGGAGGCCGGTGCCAGTCGCCTGGGCACCAGCCGCGGCGTGGCCCTGATCGAGAGCCTGCGGGCGCAACCGTGAGCGGCGAGCAGCGCCTGGAGGGCCTGGTGTTGCGCAGCAGCCCCCTCGGGGAGCACGACCGGCTGATCACCCTGCTCAGCAATCAGGAGGGCCTGACGCGGCTGGCGGCGCCGGGGGCCCGCAGACCCAAGGGATCGCTGGCCGCCGCGGTCCCGCTGGCGGTCCTGAGCCTGCAGGTCGGAGGTCGCAGCGGCCTGAAGCGGATCCGCCAACTGCAGGTGCTGCGCAACTTCTCCGGCCTGGCGGAGCGCCTGGAGACCCTGGCTGCCGCCCAGGGGCTGGCGGAACTGGCCCTGCTGCTGGTGCCCAGCGGTGATGCCGTCGCGGGCTTACTGGAGGACCTGCTGCTGCAGCTCACCCGGCTGGAGCAGGTGGTGAAAGAGCGACAGGAGAGCCTGGAGGCCCTGGCCATTGCGGTCCAAGGCATCACCCATCTGCTGGCCCTGGGGGGCTACGCCTTACCCCTGGCGGAGTGTGCCCGCAGCGGCGCAGCGCTCGAGCCTCCGTTGGGCAACTGGGACTGGCGCTGCAGCCTGCTGCCCAGCGAGGGCTTTGTGATCGGGGCGATCCCCGGCGCTCAGCTCGTGCTGAATGCCTCGGAACTCGCCTTGCTGCAGCGGCTGCTGCGGCCCGCACTCCCCCGCAAACGGGATGGAGAGCTGATGGGGCCGGAAGCGGTCTGGCTGCGCTTGCTGCAACTGCTGGAGCTCTGGTGCCGGGAGCACCTGGGCCGCAGCGCGCGCTCCTGGCGGTTGTTGAGACAGTGCTTCAACGATGGGGCATCATCGGGAGCCGGCGAACCAAGGAGACCTTGAGCGAACTTCCGCGATCCTCAGGTCTGCAAGGCGTTCTTGCGCTGCCGGAATTTCGCAAGCTCTGGCTGGGGCAGATCTTCAGCCAGCTCGCCGACAAGTTCTACATCGTCTTGATGGTGTTCCTGATCGCCCAGTACTGGGTGACCGCGGCACCACCGGAGGGAGGCGCCCTGGCCGAAGCCGCCGGCGCCCTCAATCTCAGCCTCGAGAGCCGGGCACAGCTGATCACCCTGCTCGCCACCGGGATCTACGTGGCCAACACCATCCCGGCCATGGTGTTGGGCCTGGTGGCAGGGGTCTGGGCTGATCGCTGGCGCAAGCGGGAGGTGATGGTGGCCTCCAACGGCATCCGCGCCGTCCTGGCCCTGCTGACCCCTCTCTGCCTGCTGGATGGCCCCCATTGGCTCGGGCTGAGCTGGGGCTACTGGGCCCTGCTGGCGATCACCTTTCTGGAATCGGTGCTCACGCAGTTCTTTGCGCCGGCGGAGCAGGCAGCGATCCCAATGCTGGTGCCCAGCCGCCAACTGCTGGCAGCCAATTCGCTCTATCAGGCCACGAGCATGGCCGCCACGATCGTGGGCTTCGCCCTGGGGGATCCGGTGCTGCGCCTGCTGAAGTACGGCTTCAGCGCGATCGGCATCAGCAACGGCGAATTCGCCCTCCTGCCCCTTTGCTACGGCCTGGCGGCCCTCTCGATCGCCTGGATTCGCCTCGACGAGACCCCAAAGCGCAGCCACGACGAGAACATCTGGCGGGAGATCTCCGATGGCCTCGCCGTCCTCAAGGAGCGGCCCAGCGTGCGCAGCGCCCTGCTGCAGCTGGTCTTGCTCTACAGCCTGCTGGCGGCTCTGTATGTCCTGGCCATCAGCCTGGCCTCAGCCATTCAGCAACTTGGTCCTACCCAGTTCGGCACCCTGCTGGCGATGAGCGGCGTGGGTCTGGCCATCGGCGCCGTGGCCGTGGCCCAGGTCGGTCACCAGTTCAACCGCCGCCGCCTCGCCGCCGCGGGCCTGGGCACCATCGCCTGGAGCCTGGTGCTGCTGGGACAACTGCGCGGCAACCTGGGCTTCACCCTGACCCTCTGTGCGGTGCTGGGTGTGGGGGCCGCCCTGCTGGCCATTCCAGCCCAGACCACCATCCAGGAAGACACCCCGGAGGCGATGCGGGGCAAGGTGTTTGGCCTGCAAAACAACCTGATCAACATTGCCTTGAGCCTGCCCTTGGTGCTGGCTGGTGCCGTGGTGAGTCGCTACGGGCTGCTGCCCGTGCTCTGGGCCCTGGCCGGCTTGGCGGTGGCGGCTGCGCTCCTGGAGCAGCCCTGGAAACGCTGCTAGCGTCAGCTATTGGTCGAGTTGCTTCTGCGTGGCGCACATCGCCTGGCTGGGCAAGAAGTCACCCTTCTGCGGCAACGTCACCTACGGCCTGACCACCACTGAAGCGCTCCGGCAGCGGGGCCACGACATCAGCTTCATCCACTTCGATACGCCCGCTGCGGCCCTGGGGCGTCCCGCCGAGCCCGGAGAAGCAAGTCCCGAAGTCGCCCTGCCTTACCTGGTCAAATCGCAGGTCTACACGATCCCCTCGCCGGGCGCTCAGCGGGAACTGCGGGAGTCGCTGGAGCGGCTTCGGCCCGATCTGGTGCACGCGAGCCTCACCCTCTCGCCGCTGGATTTCCGCCTGCCGGATCTCTGCCAGCAGCTCGGGGTCCCGCTGGTGGCCACCTTCCACCCCCCCTTCGATGCCAGCCTGCGCAACCTCAGCTCCGGCACGCAGCAGCTGACCTATCAGCTCTACGCCCCCTCCCTGGCCCGCTACGACCGGGTCGTGGTCTTCTCCGAGCTGCAGGCCGATGTCTTGATGCGCCTGGGGGTGCCCAGCAGCCGTCTCTCGGTGATTCCCAACGGCGTGGACCCCCAGCGCTGGAGTCCGGTGGAACTGGGCCGCGAATCCGCCCAATTGCAAAGCCTCAAGCAGCGTTTCCAGGGGCGACGGATCTTCCTCTACATGGGACGCATCGCCACCGAGAAGAACGTGGAGGCCCTGCTGCGGGCCTGGCGCCTGGTGCAACCCGAGGGCTGCACCCTGGTGGTGGTGGGCGATGGGCCCATGCGCCAATCGCTCATGCAGAGCTACGGCAGTGATTGCCAGGTGCATTGGTGGGGCCATGAACCCGAGCAGGCCATGCGGCTGGCGCTGCTGCAGCTGGCCGAGGTCTTCCTGCTGCCCTCGTTGGTGGAAGGGCTTTCACTGGCACTGCTGGAAGCCATGGCCAGTGGCACCGCCTGCGTCGCCACCGATGCCGGAGCCGATGGCGAAGTGCTCGAGGGCGGAGCTGGCATCGTCATCAGCACCCAGGGCGTGACCACCCAGCTGCGCACCCTGCTGCCGGTGCTGCGGGACCAGCCCGTCCTGACGGAAGAGCTGGGCCGCCGTGCCCGCCAGCGGGCCCTGGAGCGCTACACCCTGACCCAGAACATCGATCAGCTGGAGCGCCTCTATGGCGATCTGGTGCCCCAGGGCAGCGCCGCGGCCTAAGCCAACTCCGTGCAGCAGGAGGCAAAGGCCCCCGCGGGATCCGCAGCAGCCGTGATCGGCCGACCGATCACCAACTGACTGGCGCCCGCCGCCACCGCCTGGGCCGGGGTCATGACCCGCTGCTGATCACCCAGGGCCGCGCCGGCAGGACGAATCCCTGGGGTCACCAGGGCAAAGGGCTCGCGGTGGGCGGCCCGCAGCGCCGCCACCTCCAGGGGTGAGCAGACGCAACCGCCGATCCCCGCCCCCGCCGCCAGCTGCGCCAAGCGGGGCACGTAGTCGGCCACCGCTTCATCAATGGCCAGCTCCGCAGCGAAGCGCTGGGGATTCCAACTGGTGAGCACCGTCACCGCCAGCAAGGTGGGCTGCAGCAATCCAGCCGCGGCAGCCGATTCGCAGGCGGCCTCTTGAGCAGCGCGCAGGGCTTCGCTGCCAGCGCAGGCATGCACGGTGATCAACTCAGCCCCCAGCCGCGCAGCGCTGCGGCAGGCGCCGGCCATGGTGGCGGGGATGTCGTGGAACTTGAGATCCAGGAAGACCCGTTTGCCCTGATCGCGCAGCTGCCGCACCACATCGGGTCCGCCGGCCCCAAAGAGCTCGAGGCCCACCTTCACCCAACGCAGCTCGGGCACCGCCACTGCAAAAGCCAAGGCCTGATCGGGAGCCATGCCATCGAGGGCCACGATGATCCGGTCGGCGGCTGAGCTGTTCACGCGGAATCGGGCTCTCTGACTGAATCTGAGGCTACGCAGCGCCTGATGGCGCGACCCTGAGCCTCAGCCCGCCACCAGGCGCCGGAAGGTTTTCTTGCCCAGCTGCAGCACCTTGCCG
>JBMSIW010000064.1:0-11527 GCA_049418265.1 Vulcanococcus sp. | reverse complement strand
GCTGGGTGGTGATGGTGTTGCTGGAAAGGGTCATGGCTTCAGTCCTCGCTGAGGGTGACCAGGTCCTTGAGCTGGCTGACGTCCATGCCGCCCAGCCAGTCTTCGCCCGAGCCCACGATGTCCTCGGCGAGTTTGGACTTCTCCTTGATCATCCGATCAATGCGCTCTTCCACGGAACCACTGGTGATGAACTTGTGCACCATCACCCGGTTCTGTTGGCCGATCCGGTAGGCGCGGTCGGTGGCCTGGTTCTCCACGGCGGGGTTCCACCAGCGATCGATGTGGAAGACGTGGCTGGCGCGGGTCAGGTTGAGGCCGACGCCGCCCGCCTTGAGGGACAGCAGGAAGAGCTGCGGCCCGCGGGGGTCCTCCTGGAAGCGATCCACCATGGCCTGACGTTCCACCTTGCTGGTGTTGCCGTAGAGGAACGGGACCTCCTGGCGCCACTTCTGCTCCAGGTGGGCCTTGAGCAGGTGGCCCCATTCGGCGAATTGCGTGAAGAGCAGGGCGCGATCGCCTGCCTCCATGACCTCCTCGAGGATTTCCTCGAGGCGCTGCACCTTGGCGCTGCGGGCCGCGAACTCCTTGAAGAAGCTGATATCGGCCGTGTCTGGATCCTGCTTGAGGGCCAGGGCCGGGTGGTTGCAGATCTGCTTGAGCTTGGTGAGCAGCGCCAACACCTGGCCGTGCTTCTGCCCCAGCGGCGCCCGGGCGATCGCATCGAGGCTCTCCTCGACGGTCTTGTTGTAGAGCTTCTTCTGCTCGGGAGCCAGGCCCACCCATTCGCTCAGTTCCACCTTCTCCGGCAGGTCGGAAATGATCGACTTATCGGTCTTGAGGCGCCGCAGGATGAAGGGGCCGACGCGGCCCTTCAGATCCCGCAGGGAGGACATGTCGCCGTAGCGCTCGATCGGCATCCGGTAGCGCTGGCGGAAGAAGGGCTCATCGCCGAGGACCTTGGGATTGAGGAAATCCATCAGGGCCCAGAGCTCGCTGACGCGGTTCTCCACGGGGGTGCCGGTCAGGGCGATGCGGAATCGGGGGCCTTTGCCGGGGCGACCCAGGTCGCGGGCCGCCATGGACTGTTTGGCGGTGTGGTTCTTGATCGCCTGGGCCTCATCAATCACGACGCCCTGCCAATCGACCTTGTCGAGCACCTCGCTGTCGCGCTGCAGCAAGCCGTAGGTGGTCAGCACCAGATCAACCCCCTTGAGGGCCTTCTTGAGGGCATCGGGGCTGGAGGGCCGGCGCGGGCCGTAGTGCTCATTCACCACCAGATCCGGGGTGAAGGCGGCGGCCTCCCGCTTCCAGTTCGTGAGCACGGAGGTGGGGGCCACCAGCAGCACCGGGCGCTTCAGCTCCTCCTCGGCCTTGAGGTGCTGCAGGAAGGCCAGCAGCTGGATCGTTTTGCCCAGGCCCATGTCATCGGCCAGGCAGGCCCCCTGATCGAAGCGATGCAGGAAGGCCAGCCAGCCCAGACCGCGCTCCTGGTAGGGCCGCAGCTGACCAGCAAAGCCTGGGGGGGCAGGCAGCGGATCGGGGGCCTTCTGCTGGTGGTACTGCTCGAGCACCGCCTGCAGCCGCGGACCGGCCGTGAAGGCATGCACGGGCATGCGTTGCAGCGTTTCACCCTCGTTGCCGGTGATGCGCAGGGCGTCATCGAGGCTGAAGGGGGGCTCTGCCGCGCAGAACTTCTCCGCGTTCTTGAGATCCAGGGGCCGCAGTTCGATCCAGGCGCCCTTGTGCTGCACCAGCGGGCTGCGCTTGGCCGAGAGCTTCTCGAGGTCCTTGAGGTTCAGGGTGACCCCGCCGATCATGAATTCCCAGTGCCACTCGAGGGTTTCGCCGAGGGTGAAGCCCCGTGACTTCTCGGGTAGTTCGGCCGTGATCGCCAGGCCCAGGCGTGAGGCCAGGCCGCCCGAGAGGCTCGGGGGCAGCACCACGCCCACGCCCACATCGCGCAGCCGGCTGGCGGCGGTCCGCACGAGCACAAACGCTTCAGCGGGGGTGAGCTGCATGGCCTCCGGGGTGGAGGCATCCAGTCCGCGTTCCAGGGGTTCAAAGGCAAGCAACGCGCGCCCCATGCCCTCCAGCAGCAAGGCGCCGGGTTGCTCCAGTTGGATTTCCCCGAGGGCCAGGCTGCTGTCGCCTGCGGCCCAGACCATGCCCGCCGGAGCCCGCAGGCTGGGGTCGGCTTCCGCCTGCAGGCCGAACCTCAGCTCCCAGAGCTCCTCCCCTTCCGGAGGGGTGAAGAGCTCCAGGCAGGCCCGCGCCGGGGCCACCTTGCCGGCCACGGTTTCGCGCCAGTGGTGGCTGGCACCGGAGAGGCGCTCCTCCTCTTCCTCATCGAGCTTGAGCTTGCCGTCGCGGCTGGCAAGGCCCTCTTCCCAGGCCGCCAGGAGTGGATCGAGGCCCGCAGCCCCTGGCGTGAAGGCAGCGCGCAACTGCCCGTCCACCAGCTTTTCCACGATGCTGGCCACCAGCAGGCGGTTGGAGCGCGGCCGGCCGCAGGCCAGGAACTGATCGGGGCTGGAGGCCGCGACCACCTGGGGCATGCGCGCCGCCAGTTCTTCCAGGCGGCGGCGGTCGTCTTCGCGGTTCAGCAGCGGTTTCCAGCTGGCTTTGCCGTCTTCGCTCTCCGGTAACCAGCGGCCGCGGGCGATCAGGCTGAGGCACCAGCGCTGCACGTGGCACCACCAGAGCAGGTCATCGCCGAGGCCGGCCTCGTAGGTGCCGGAGAGGGGCAGTTGGTTGAGCCATTCGGCGGCGGGGCCGGGCTTGAGGAACCAGCCCTCCACCTGCCAAGGCCACCAGGACAGGTCCTTGGGTAGCGGCTCGCCGGATTGCAGCGGCAGTCCGCTCCAGGCGTTGGACTCGCTGCTTTTTTGCCCTTTGCTGAGTTGTTGCCGGCTCGGCAGGGTCAGGGTGATGGTGGCCTGGCGCAGGTCCTCGGACCAGAAGTTGTTCTCATCGAGCCAGGTGGCCAGATCGTCAAGATCCAGGCTCAGGGGGTGAAACGGCGCCTCGAGCCCAGGCGTCACCGGCTCGGCCACACGCCAGGTGTCAGCCCAGATCAACAGGCCAGCGGTGGGCGCTTTGCCTTTGGCGAAGCTCCCCGCCGGGACGACGGGCAGCCAGGTGGCATGCAGCAGGCTCATGGGGGCGGGGCCTGGGGTTCAGGAGCGCCGCTGGATCGGTTCAAACCGATTCACGACAAGTCGCGAGAGGGCTTGCGATCCGTGCAGCACCAGCGCGGCGCCGATCAGCGGCAGCCATGCACGAATGAGCTCCATCATCACAGTTGGAGCGACCCGAGCCAAGGCCTGGGGCCAAGGAGCCTCCAGGGGCCACGGGTTGAGGGCCGGCAACCCCAGGCTGTGGATCCCGCAGACGGCCCCCACCAGTCCCGCCTGCAGGTGGCTGTCGTTGGGATCGACCCGCTGCAGGTGAAAGGCCAACAGGCCGTAGAAGAAGCCGCAGCCACCAGCCCGCAGGGCGGCTTCAAGCCCCAGGGGTAGGCCCAGCACCAGGGCGCTGATGCCCGCGCCCAGCGCCCAGGCGATCGAGCGCAGGCGGAGTTCGGCGCGGGATGGGGCTGGAGTGGCGCTCATGCTGCGCGATCATGCCCGGTTCAGGCTTTTCTTGCTTCGCCATGGCTGCCGCCGCCCCTCGCACCGGTGCTGAGATCCGCGCGGCGTTTCTCGATTTCTATGAGCAGCGCGGCCACAAGCCCATGGCCAGCGCCTCGCTGGTGCCGGAAGACCCCACGGTGCTGCTCACCATCGCCGGCATGCTCCCGTTTAAGCCGGTGTTTCTGGGGCAGCAGCAACGGCCGGCGCCCCGCGCCACCAGCTCCCAGAAGTGCATCCGCACCAACGACATCGAAAACGTGGGCCGCACGGCGCGGCATCACACGTTCTTCGAGATGCTCGGCAACTTCTCCTTTGGTGATTACTTCAAGGAGCAGGCGATTCAGTGGGCCTGGGAGCTGAGCACGGGCGTGTTTGGCATCAGCCCTAAGAACCTGGTGGTCAGCGTCTTCCGTGAGGACGACGAGGCCGAGGCGATCTGGCGCGATGTGGTGGGCGTCAACCCCAAGCGGATCGTCCGCATGGATGAGGCCGACAACTTCTGGGCCTCAGGCCCCACCGGCCCCTGCGGCCCCTGCTCGGAGATCTACTACGACTTCAAGCCTGAACTCGGCGACGAGGGCATTGACCTCGAGGACGACTCGCGCTTCATCGAGTTCTACAACCTGGTCTTCATGCAGTACAACCGCGACGCTGAGGGCACCCTCACGCCGCTGGCGAACCGCAATATCGACACCGGCATGGGCCTCGAGCGGATGGCCCAGATCCTGCAGCAGGTCCCCAACAACTACGAAACCGATCTGATCTATCCGTTGATTCAGACGGCGGCAGATCTGGCGGGTGTCGACTACCAGGCCCTCGATGAGAAGGGCAAGACGTCTCTGAAGGTGATCGGCGACCACAGCCGTGCGGTGACCCAGTTGATTTGCGATGGCGTCACCGCCAGCAACCTGGGCCGCGGCTACATCCTGCGGCGTCTGCTGCGCAGGGTCGTGCGCCATGGACGTCTCCTCGGCATCGACAAGCCCTTCCTGAAGGCGATGGGCCAGTCGTCGATCGCGCTGATGCAGGCGGTTTACCCGCAGCTGCTCGAGCGCCAGGAGGTGATCCTGGCCGAGCTGGAGCGCGAGGAAGCCCGCTTCCTGGAGACCCTCGAGCGCGGCGAGAAGCTGCTGGCGGATGTGCTCGCAGCCAAGCCCCAGCAGATCTCAGGCGAGCAGGCCTTTGAGTTGTACGACACCTACGGCTTCCCCCTGGAGCTCACCGAAGAAATCGCCGAGGAGCACGGCATTCGCGTGGATCTGGCCGGCTTCGAATCGGCGATGGAGGCCCAGCGTCAGCGCGCCAAGGCCGCGGCGGTGAGCATCGATTTGACCCTGCAGGAGGCCATTGATCAGGTGGCTGCGGACCTCGATGCCACGGCCTTCCGCGGCTACGAATTGCTCGAGCAGAGCAGCTGCGTGCTGGCCCTGGTGGTCAATGGCGAACCGGCCCAGGTCGCCGCAGCCGGTGACAGCGTGCAGGTGGTGCTGGATACGACGCCCTTCTATGGCGAAGGCGGCGGCCAGGTGGGGGATCGCGGTGTGTTGGCGGGCGACGGTTTGATCGTGGCGATCGATGCGGTGAGCCGGAACCGCAGCGTGTTTGTACACAGCGGCCGCGTTGAGCGCGGCTCCCTGAGCGTCGGCGCCGTGGTGCACGGCCAGGTGGACCGGACCTGCCGCCGCCGCGCCCAGGCGAATCACACGGCCACGCACCTGCTGCAGGCAGCCCTCAAGCAGGTGGTGGATCCGGGCATCGGCCAGGCCGGCTCCCTGGTGGATTTCGATCGCCTGCGCTTCGACTTCCATTGCCCTCGGGCCATCACGGCCGAGGAGTTGGAGCAGATCGAGGCCTTGATCAACGGCTGGATCGCGGAGGCCCACAACCTGGAGGTCCAGGAGATGGCGATCGAGAAGGCCAAGGCCGCCGGCGCCGTGGCGATGTTTGGTGAGAAGTACGCCGATGTGGTGCGGGTGGTGGATGTGCCCGGCGTCTCCATGGAGCTCTGCGGCGGCACCCATGTGGCGAATACCGCTGAGATCGGTCTGTTCAAGATCGTCAGCGAGAGCGGTGTCGCCGCCGGTATCCGCCGGATTGAGGCGGTGGCTGGTGCGGCTGTGCTCGCCTATCTCAATGAGCGTGATGGGGTGGTGAAGCAGCTCTCAGAGCGCTTCAAGGCCCAGCCCGCTGAGATCGTCGAGCGGGTCTCGGCGTTGCAGAACGAACTGAAGGCCAGCCAGAAGGCGTTGGCTGCGGCTCGAGAAGAACTGGCGCTGGCCAAGTCGGCCGCCCTGGCGGCCCAGGCCGAAACCCTGGGGGATTACCAGCTGCTGGTGGCGCGCCTGGATGGCGTGGAAGGCGGCGGCCTGCAGAGCGCGGCCCAGGGCCTGGCGGATCAGCTGGGTGATGGCGGTGCGGTGGTGCTTGGCGGCCTGCCGGATCCGGCTGATCTGAGCAAGGTGATCCTGGTGGCCGCCTTTGGCAAAGGGGTGATCGCCAAGGGTCAGCAAGCCGGCAAGTTCATTGGCGCGGTGGCCAAAACCTGCGGCGGCGGCGGCGGCGGACGTCCCAACCTGGCCCAGGCTGGCGGGCGCGATGGCGCAGCCCTCGACGGGGCCTTGGAGCAGGCCCGCGCTGAGCTCTCGGTGGCCCTTGCCTAATTCGGCCAGCTGCTGAACCGTTCCTCGGGGCTGGCGTCCTGCAACGGCCGGGGAATCCTTCAGGTACTGATCGAAGAGGAGCTGCCCCCCATGGCCAGCAGCTTTGAAATTCATGCCCGTCAGCACTGGACCTTCCAGCTGGTGCTGATGGGCGGTCGCCTGCAGCTTGAGGGCTGCCGTGTCGGCAGCGGCCCGAGTGAGGAGCCCTTGCGCTGCTCCACCTGGCTTGAGCCCCTCGATGCGCCATACGACGTGGCCCACGAGCTGATGGCTCATCCGAGCTGCGCGCTTTGATCCATGCCAGAGGCCTTTTCGCCGGACGCACTGCGGGCGATCCCCTTCTTTGCTGATCTGACGGAGCAGGATCTAGAGACGCTCCTCGATCGCCATCGTCTAGCGGAGGTGGTGCCAGGGCAGACCTTGGTGATGGAGGCGGATTGGGGGGAGAACCTGATGGTGGTCATCAGCGGCCTGGCCAAGGTGCGTTCTTTCAACGCTGATGGCGAGGAGTCGGTCCTCTCGCTGGTGGGCGGTGGAGAGTTGCTTGGTGAGATCTCGGTGCTGGATGGCGATGCCCGTTCCGCCGATGTCGTCACCCTGTCGACGGTGCGTTTGCTCAAGTTGCAGGGCCGTGGCTTTCAGGCGGTGCTGGCGAAGAATGTGAATCTGGCGCTGGGCATTGCTCGGCTGGAAGCCGCGCGGCTTCGGGATCTCAACCGACGCTTTGGCATTCAAAAGAGTGATGCCACGACGCGCTTGTTGGATGCTTTGGCTTACCTGGCCCGCAAGAGCAGCGGTGTTGATGATCCCTTGGCCTTGATGCCCCCGCTCTCTCAGGGTGAGATTGCGATCCTGGCCGGTTTGGCGCGAGAAACCGCCTCGCGCACGATGAGCAAGTTGAAAACCAAGGGAGTGGTGCTGGAGGAGGAGGGGTGCTTGCGACTGTCCTCCCTGGACCCTCTGCGCAAGCGTGGTTTGGTGGTCTGAGGCTTAACGCGGGCAGCCTTTGGCGAACAGCGCGGCTTGTTCACTGATGGCTGGTTGACCCATGAGCGCTTCGGCCAGTTGTTCCATTGAGAACTGTCGCTTGGCCTCAGGGCGGCGAGAGCACGTGAGTGGCCTGCTGTCTGAAGCACGGCTTGCGCTTGGGTTTTCTGTGTCCTGCTTGGGCAGGCTGAAGACAGGAGCGAGAGATTTCGGGATGACGATGGTGATTGGTGCGGAGTTGGTCTCCAGTTCGCGACTGTTTTTCCAGCTGGCGACGGCCTGGATTTCGATGCCTCCATCGAGGGACCGGCTGAGTTGCGAGGCGCTCAGGGTGATGCTTTGGTCGCCGAGTTCAAGGCGTCCGCAGCCCTCAATGAGGTCCAGGCAGGCTGCCCCTTGGGGGGCATGAATGGTTGCGGTGTTCGTTTGCGCCAGGGCTTTGGGTAAGACACTCAGGCTTGCTGCCAGAACCAGCAGCAGGAGTTGGATGGACTTCATGGTTGGCCTCAGAACACACCAGCGGTGGTCTTGACGGTTTGGCTGATGGATTGCGGTGTCTGTGAGTTCACAGTGGTGACCACAGCTGCGCTGTCGCTGGTTTTGATTTGACCGGCAATCTCTCCCATGATCTGGCTGTTGCCGGCTGCGATTTCGCGGTTCAGTTGAATCATTTGGGCCACGATCATGGCCGGGTTCTTGACCGTCAAGACGTGGATGGAGTTGGCCTGGAGATCAACGATGCGCTTCCCGCCGCCGCCGCCAAACATGCCGCCCATGATTCCGAGCAAGCCGCCGGCTGAGGTGATCTGATTGGCCAGGTTCGTGCCGGTTGGATCGCCCATGGAGGCACCCAGGGTTCCCAGCACATTCGCGCCCATGGTTCCCGCCAGGCCGTTGCCGACGACGGCGCCGAGGTTCATGGCAGTTTTGACGCGATCGTTGAAATCTTTTTTGTTCACCACGAAGGATGGGATCGCATCACCCGTCGCATCCAGGGCGATCAATTTGCCCTGCAGCATGATTGCCTTGGCTCGCACAACCGCTGACTTTTTATCGGCAGTTGGCTCGACGGAAATAAGGACGGGTGTTTGTGCGGGAGCGACCTTTTGGCCGTTGATCACGATGTCGCTCAGGGTCGGAACGGTCAGGGTGGTCTGTTCGCGGGCGCCGATATCGAGAACCACCGGACGGGGGATCTGAACCATGATCACGTGGCTCAGGGCAGAGACTTCGCCGGTAATGGATGTGCTGTTGGCCGAGACGAACTCGGCGGTTTGAGCCATGGCTCCGGCGATGGGGCCGCCCAGGGTGAGGGCTGAGGCGAGGGCCAGGCGGCCACCGATGGTTGTGAGAGAGGTGAGGTTCTTCATGGCTGGTTGGATCGGAGGTGGAGGAGTGGACTCCGGCTGACGGATTAAGCATCTCCCGGAGAATTAGCCGCCGTATTGATTGCAATCAGGCTGCTTTGTGATCTTCGTCACACGCTCCATTGACATGAAAAAGGGGGCTTTAGGCCCCCTTGCTGTGGTGTGAGAAGAGGCTGTGATGTCTTAGTTGCCCATGCTGCCCATCATCGCTTTAGCGCCGCCGCCGAAGACGCTTTGGATTTGGCCGGCTTCGATCTGTTTGATGGCAACTTGATGTTGCTTGTCGATGCCATAGCGCTGCGTCTCGTTGCCAACCAGGATGCCAAGACGCTGGGTGTCATTGTTCATCCTGTTGTTCTCCATGCTTGCTGCGCTCTCAATCAGGGCCGTGCAGTCGGTGCCGATGACGACCTTGGATGAGGCCTGCTTTGTGCCGCTAGCCGTGTTGGTCTTGCCGGTGTTGCTGCTGCCTTTGTTGCCTGCATATGAGCTGGCAATGTTCCAGGAATTCGACGAGGAGCCACCGCCGCCTCCGTTCCCGCCGACTTCAACGACTCCAAAGACATTCACGTTCGCCCCGCCGCCTCCTTGGCTGCTGCTGCCCTTCTGGCCTGCGTTGCTGGTTTTGTTGTCCCAGCTGCTGCTGGAGCCTCGGTTCCATTCGCGGTTGCTGGATGAGGTCCGCTCGCTGGAGTTGGTGTTGTTGCCTAGGCCCACTTGTTTGCACATGGCCTTGGGATCTTCGCTGATTGCACCCCAGACATTTTCGGTGATGCTGCTGGTGGTCTTCGCAGAATCCATCAGTTCGCTGATGTTGCCACCGACTTGATAGTTGCCAAAGGTTGCGTGGTACGGATCGGCTTGTTGGGCGAAGCCGGCGATGGGGGAGAGGATCAGAGCGCTGAGCAGAAGGGATGCAGAGCGGGTCATGGCTTGGTGTGGTTGTTGGGGTGAGAGACAGGTGTGTGTTGGCCTGTCGATGCGAGAAGAATGCCGAAGAGATTGGGCTGGGTCGTTGATGTGAATCAGGTGCGGCTGTGATCTTCGTCACAGGTCAACGCGGCATGAAAAAAGGGCCTGAAGGCCCTGTGATTTATGCCCTGCTGCGGTGTTTTGGGCTTTATGCAAGTTGGACTTGATTGCGGCCCTTGTTTTTCGCGCTGTACAAGGCTTGATCAGCTCTCTCCAGCAGCTGCTCCCAGCTCTCCTGGCGGGCTTGGGTCGCCACCCCGATCGAAATCGTGACCCTGAGTTGGTCTGCGCCTTCGTCGCCGCAGAGCGGGATGTGCAGCTCCTCGATGGCAACCCGAAGCCGTTCAGCGAGCTGCAAGGGGTCGCCGTCGCCTCGACTCATGTCCACGACGATCACGAACTCTTCTCCACCAAGCCTCATCACGGCGTCGTGAGGTCGGGTTCCCTGGCGCAGTTGCTCAGCTACCGCCTGGAGCACTTGATCGCCGGCGCCATGGCCAAAGCGGTCATTGATGCTCTTGAAGTGATCCAGGTCTAGGGCCAGAACGCTGACCCCCTGAAAGCGCTGGGCGTTCAGGCTGAGCCAATGCCGGTTCAGCAGTCCCGTGAGGCCGTCGGTCATCGCGATGGCCTGGAGTTTTCTCTTCTCTCGGTGCTGATGGCGGGCGTGCAGGTTGGAGCTGTGCAACCGGTGATTCGCGATCTGCAGCAGATTCAGGGAGAACTGATGGGACTGCTGGACCCATTGCGTGAGCTCCTCACGGCTGATGCCGAGGGCTCGGCTGGGCTGGGTGGCCGTCACCCAGGCTGAGGTGGTGCTCCCGGTCAAGATGGAGACTTCGCCAGCGATCTCTCCAGGCTCCAGGGTTCGCAGGCTCTCCGCGCCATCAGCCTCGACATGGACGCGCAGTTCGCCGCTGAGCAGCAGAAAGATCTCGTTGGTCCGGGTGCCAGCCTCAATCACAACCTGACCAGCCTCGAAGCTGTGCTCTGTGCAACTTGAGAGCCAGAGGTTGATCAGATAGCGGTCAATGTCTTGGAAGAGCGGAGATTGCTCCACGGCTGAGTCTTGGGACCAATCTGCTGCAGAGGAGCTCGCCTGGTCCTTCATGACTTCATGACGGCGAGTCGATCGGCTGCCAGTGCCATGGAGTGGTCGAGTGCGCGAAGTGCGGCGCAGCTGGTCTCCAGCGCTTGGGTGTTGCCGGCATGGGCTGCTGTGATCCCATCGAGCAGGAGACCCATGATTTGATTGCTTCGGAGGCAGCGCTGGCAGAGCAACGCCAGGATCTCCATGCTGAGATCGGTGTCGAACAACATGGCCTGCAGCAGCTGATCGCCGTTGATCAAGGTGAGCTTTGCCGGCCCCCCGATCACCCTGACATCTGCGGTGTGAACGCCGTTGCCAAAGAGTCCCATCTCGCCAAGGATCTCTTCGGCCTCGATCACGGTCAGGGTGTGCGGCTCGCCGTGGGCCTGTCGCAGCTGAATGGCGACGCTTCCCTCATTGAGAAGCAGGATCTGATCAGCTCGGCCGCCTTGCTCCAGCAGAAGCTCGCCGTCTTGGGCCAGGTGTTCTGTGGTCGTGATCTCGCTGCCGTGGGCCTTCAGTAGGAGCTTCATCCGCTCCCGGACGACTTCAAGTTGAGATTGAAGTGGCCTCATTCGGTTCAAAGGATCTCGGCTTCGGTGAATGGGCTAGTGCATTCAGGTGTGCTGGATGGATTGGTCGTGGTGTATCGAGTGGCGGTTGAGGTGTCAGGGACCCCAGGTTTGTAGATGATCCCGCCTGTCCCTGCTGGGTCACGGCAGACGTAGGTGTATGTCCGTTGCTGAACAACAACGGGCTTCGGCAGTTTGTCTTCGGGGATGACCAAGTTGTTGTCAGCCCGTAGACGTGGGAAGGGGG
>JBMSIW010000063.1:0-11555 GCA_049418265.1 Vulcanococcus sp. | reverse complement strand
CGTCCCAGGCCATGAAGCGGTGCAGGCCGCCGCCGTCGGCCACGATCTGCTCGCCCGGCTGCAGGTGCAGGTGGAAGGTGTTGGAAAGCACCATCTCGGCGCCGGTCGCCTTCAGCTGAGCTGGTGTCACGCCCTTCACCGTGGCCAGGGTGCCCACCGGCATGAAGCGCGGCGTGTTCACCGTTCCGTGGGGTGTGTGGAAGCAGCCGCAGCGCGCGCGGGTGCGGTTGCAGCGGGCCGTGATCTCGAAGGTGAAGCTCATCGAGGCGGCAGGATCGACACGCACCATCGTTGCTGGCCGCCTGCATGGCCCGTCTGCGCCCGAGCTGGCTGGGGGATTTGGCTGGTGCCTGGGTCTTCTACAGCGTGTTGCCCTTGCCGCCGGGGCTGAGCCCCCGGTTTGAGCGGATTGCGCGCTTTGCCCCCTGGGTGGGGCTGGTGATCGGTGGCTTGCAGGCGCTGCTCTGGCGGGTGCTGGAGCCCGCTGGTCTGCTGGTGCAAATTCCCCTGGTCTTGGCCCTGGGCTGGAGCTTGAGCGGCGGACTGCATCTCGATGGTCTGATGGACACCGCTGATGGGCTTGCCGCACCAGCGGAGCGCCGTCTGGCGGCGATGGATGACAGCCGTGTTGGAGCCAGTGGTGTTCAGGCTCTGCTGGTAGCGACCTTGCTGCAGGTGGCTGGTTTGGGGTTGCTTCAGGCTCAAGCACCTTGGGCCCTGCTGTGGGCAGCCGTCTGGGGCCGGGTCTCGCCGCTACTGGCGATGCAGACCTTTCCGTATTTGCGCGATCAGCAGGGCACAGCTGGGTTTCACCGACGCCACTGGCAGGGATGGCTCGCAGAGTTCAGCCCCGCGTTGCTGCTGGTGGCCGGCCTCAGCGGTCTACTGCTGGGGCTCGGTGCCTCCCCTTGGTGGTGGCTGGGCTGGGCCTGTGCTCTGCCGGCGGCGTTGCTGCCCGTTCGGCTGGGGCGCCGGCTCGGCGGCCATAGCGGCGATAGCTATGGGGCCTGTGTGGAGTGGAGCGTCAGTTGGGGCCTGCTGCTGCTGGGATTGTTGTGGCGGCTGGGGCTGTGGTGATTGGAAGCGTGAGCCGAAAGCCGTTGCCGGTTGGGCTTAAGCCGGGGGCAATCACCGCGGCCGGCACGATCAGCTCCAGTCGTCCCCCTGCGCTTTCGGCCAGTTCGCGCGCCAGAGCAAGGCCCAGTCCACTGCCAGCGAGGCTCTGACCCGTGCTGCCGCGCACCCCCTTGGCAAAGATCTGCTCGCGCTCCTCGCTGGGGATGGCTGGACCGTCATCCCAGATCGTCAGGGCGATCTGCTCGGGGGTGGTGCTGCAATGCAGGCCCAGCGCGCCGCCTGGCTGGCTGTAGCGAAAGGCGTTCTCCAACAGGTTCGCCAGGATTTCCGAGACGGCACCGGCGGGGCAGAGGTCCTGGGGAAGGTGCGCTGGGGGCTGCCAGGGCCTGTGCTGAAGGGCGGCCGTGGCCGCGGCACGCTCCAGCAGTGGTTCGAGGACCTCGCGCAGCGGCCGCTGGGCAGTGCTGCTGATGGCCGGTGGCAGCAGCAACGGCTGCCTGTTCGCCGACGCGGCGGGTAGGGCTGGGGTCTCGGTGAGTTGATCAATCGCATCCACGTAGCGATTGAGCTGCTGTTGCTCCGCCAGCAGGTGGTCCACCAGGTCCTGATTGGAGCTGTCTCCATCGAGGCGCCGGCGCAGCAGTTGACCGAACGTGCGCAGCGCCGCCAAGGGATTGCGCAGCTGGTGCACCAGCAGCTTCAGCTGGTCATCGCGCAGGGCGAGCTGACGGCCCAGGCGCTGTTGCTCCAGATCGAGCTTGAGGGCTTCGGTGAGGCACTGAGCTGTGGCGTCCAGCCGTTGACGCAAAGCCTCTGGCCAAGGCCAACAGCGACTGTCCACGCGCAGGGCACCGAGCAGTAGGGAGCCATCGCGCAGGGCCAGCCAGCGGCGGGTGTCTTCGCCCGAGGCGGGACTGGCGTCGGGGCGCTTGCTGGGCAGGCTGAGACCGCTGGGCCAGTGCCCAATGGCCAGCAGGGAAGGCTCGCCTCCATCGCTGGGCAGTGCCACGTAGACCACCAAGGAACACAGATCGGGACGATCTGTGAATTGGGCCAGCTGCTGCTGCAGCAGGGCTAAAAACCGCTCGGAGACTTGCATCTGAACAGCGGCTTCATGCTCTGTAACGGTTGACAGCGGGCAATTTGCCGCTGACGTGATTCAAATCCGAGAAAAAGTCTTAAGATTTTGGGTATCGACCAATACCTCGCAGCCCGATGTGGGCGGCGCGGCGTGGGCTTTGAAGTCTTGGTTGCATCTTCTTTGCAACAAGGCTACAGCAGTGGTGTTGTCTCCATTGCTGGCTCAAGGCTTTCGTCGGCGTCGTTCTCGGTCTGGGCTGTCAGACGTTTGGGCGTTGCTGAGGGCGTTTCCGCGTCCTGCTCTCTTCGTCCCCACCGCCCTTCGGGGTTTCCCTCATGTCTAAAAAGCGCAAGCGCGTCAGCCGCCGCCGCCTGGCGGGTCAGCGGGTTCTCGCCCACGTCACCACCCACAACATCGAAACCGGCGACTACAAGCCTGTGACCGCCGCTCGCCGCTACATCGCGGAAAGCGCGATCATCCCGCCCGCCCTGGTCAACGTGCGCCGCAACGAGCACACCACCGACCGCTTTTTCTGGGGTGAGAAGGGCCTCTTCAGCGCTCAGTACGCCGAGGAAAACCACTTCCTGTTCCCGTCCCTGCGCGAGATCGTCGACCGCATTGGTGAGGAGAACCTCTTCGCTGGGCTCGAGGCTCTGGCGGCGGACGATTGGGAAGAGATGGAGGAGTACGAATACGCCTTCGTTTGAAGGTCGGCTTCACTTCAGTTTCGCTTCATTCCCAGCCGCATTCAGGCTTAATCAACCGGCCCCACGGGGCCGGTTTTTTCATGGCTGATTTGTCTCATCACTGCTGGAGGCAGTGCTGCACAAAGTCTTTGATCTGCGGGAGTACCGATGGATCAATGCCGTGGGCACCGTCAAACGGCAGCAGTGTTGCGGTGGCCCCTGCTGCGCTGATCTGTTGCAGGAGCTCTTCGCTGGCGGCAAACGGCACCACGGGGTCCTGGCGGCCATGGGTCAAGAGCACGGGAGGCATGCCGCTGGGTGCCTGCCAGCCCTGATGGGGATAGCCGCTGCAGGCGGCAATGCCGGCCAGGGGTAGGCGGCTGCCCACATCCAGTGCCATCGCGGCTCCTTGGGAGAAGCCCAGCAGCACGGTCTTCTCGAGGGGCACGCCGCTGCCCAGGCCTTGCAGGCGCTGCTCCAGGTCCCGTTGAGCGGCGGGCAGGGCGTCCCAGTCGATCGGTTGCAGCCCGTACCACTGGCGGCCGCTGCCAAAGGGGTGGGGTTCCGGGGCGCGCAGCGCCACGACGCTCACGCTCGGCTCCACCAGCAGTTCGCCCAGATCAAGCAGGTCGTCAGCATCGGCACCCCAGCCGTGCAGCAGCACCAGGCGTTGCCCGGCTTCGGTGGGGCCAAGGCTCAGGCAATCGTTGGCGTTGGTCATGGGCGGGAAGCGGAGCTGCTGCTGCGTAGGTTGGATCTTCCGCCGATCCTCACCAAGCCATGGCGCCCACGGCCCTGCTCAGCGTGTCCAACAAGGAGGGGCTGGTGCCCTTGGCCCAGGGTCTACTGGCGGCGGGCTATCAATTGATCTCCAGCGGTGGCACGGCCTCTGCCCTGGCCGCGGCAGGGCTGCCCGTCACCAAGGTTGCCGAGCACACCGGGGCACCGGAAATCCTTGGGGGCCGCGTCAAAACCCTGCACCCCAGGATTCACGGCGGGATCCTGGCCAAGCGATCGGAGGCCTCGCACCAGGCTGATCTCGATGCCCAGGGCATTGCACCGATCGACGTGGTGGTGGTGAACCTCTATCCCTTCCGGGAAACCATTGCGCGCCCGGATGTCAGCTGGGATGCGGCCATTGAAAACATCGATATCGGCGGTCCGGCCATGGTCCGAGCCGCGGCGAAGAACCATGCCGATGTGGCGGTCCTGACCAGCCCCAGCCAATACCCCGCTTTTCTGGACGCCCTGGCTGCGGGTGCGATCAATCCCGCCTTGCGCAGGCAGCTGGCTTTGGAGGCCTTCAGCCACACCGCGGAGTACGACACGGCCATCAGCAGCTGGCTGTCCACCCAGCTCCAGCAGGAGCAAGACGCGTCCGCCAGCCTGGCCCTGAGCCTTCCTGCCCGCCAGAGCCTGCGCTACGGCGAAAACCCGCATCAGAGCGCCACCTGGTACGCCCAGCCCGGTGCGGGCCTCGGCGCGGGCGAGCAGCTTCAGGGCAAGGAGCTCAGTTACAACAACATCCTTGATTTGGAGGCCGCGCTCGCCACGGTGCGGGAGTTCGGCTACGGCGGCCAACCCGCCGGGGGCAATGCCTTCAAGCCCGCCGCTGTGGTGGTCAAGCACACCAATCCCTGCGGCGTGGCGACGGGAAGCAGCAGCGCCCATGCCCTGGAGCGGGCCCTCGATGCCGATCGTGTCTCGGCCTTCGGCGGCATCGTGGCCATCAATGGTCCTGTGGACGCCGCCAGTGCGGGCCATCTCACCAGCCTGTTCTTGGAGTGCGTGGTCGCTCCCTCCTTCAACGCCGAGGCGCGTCAGCTGCTTTCAGCCAAGGCCAACCTGCGTTTGCTCGAGCTGGCTCCCGAGGCGATTGATCGCGCCAGCCGCCAGCAGCTGCGCAGCGTGCTCGGCGGAGTCTTGGCCCAGGACGTCGATGATCAGCCGGTGGATCAGACCGCATGGCAGGTGGTCTCCAAGCGACCGCCCACCCCTGAGGAGCTGGAGGATCTGGCCTTCTGTTGGCGTCTGGTGCGCCACGTGCGCTCCAACGCGATCACGGTGGCCAAAGGCGGTCAGAGCCTGGGTATCGGCGCCGGTCAAATGAACCGGGTGGGTTCGGCCCGCATCGCCCTCGAGAGTGCCGGCGCCAAAGCCAAGGGCGCGGTGCTGGCCAGCGATGGCTTCTTCCCCTTCGATGACACCGTGCGCCTGGCGGCCGAGCACGGCATCACCGCCGTGATTCAGCCCGGCGGCAGCGTGCGTGACGCCGATTCGATCGCCGCCTGCGATGAGCTGGGCCTGGCGATGGTGACCACGGGCCGCCGCCACTTCCTGCACTGATTTAGCGTCGCGCCTTCCTTCCTTTAAGCCAGCGCTCCATGCCGGAAGCTCTCGCCTACAACCTCAACTTCCTGCATCCGCTGGCCATGTGGGGGCTGCTTGCCCTCAGCGGCTACGCGATGTTTTTGGGCATCAAAGCCAAGAAAACCCGCACCGCTGACGCGGAGGCCCGCAAGACCCTGATCAAGGGGCAATTCGCCAAGCGCCATTACCTCTATGGCAGTGCTGTGCTGGCCGTGATGGTGCTCGGCACCTTCGGCGGCATGGCCGTGACCTACCTGAACAACGGCAAGCTCTTTGTCGGCCCGCACCTGTTGGTGGGCATGGCCATGACCTGCGGCTTGGCTTTGGCGGCAGCGCTCTCACCGCTGATGCAGCAGGGCAACTTGATTGCTCGCAAGCTGCACGTCATGTTGAACATGGGTGTCTTCACCCTGTTCCTGTGGCAGGCCGTCAGCGGCATGCAGATCCTGAACAAGATCTGGGAGAACCGCCCGGCTTGAGCTCAGAACTGGGCCCGCCGTCTTGGCGGGCATTCCAGGCCGTGGGTGGCGTGAAAGTCTTCCTGGACTTTCCAGGTGAGGCGCCGTGAAATTTGGCGCACGATCTGCCGCAGCAGGTGATCGCCGCTGCTCTGCACCAGTGACTCCGGCAGCAGACCGATCACCGCGGGCAGCTTGATCCAGACGCTCAGATCGAGCTCCCAGCGCACCTCTGTGCAAGGTTCTTCGGCGTTCTGCTCTTCCAGCCGCAGCGCCGCGTTGAATTCGACGTCGTAGAGATCCCGCAGCCCCGGTTGGAACTGTTCCGGAGGCACGGTCGAGATCCGATAGACCCCTTGGCTTTGCGGCAGCAGCTCCAGTCCGATGGTGGGCTCCACCTCAAAGCCAAAGTTGCCGAAGCGTCCCAGGGTCAGGACATAGCCATTGGCTCCCAGAGACTGCACCTGCATCGGAGCGGCACAGCGGCGAAACCAGCCGTCATGGCGGTCCAGGTAGGCCGCCACCGAACGGGCCGGGGCCCGCATCTCCATCAGGTCAGCGAAGTGGCTGCTGTAGCAGCGCACGCGCGAGTCACTGCTTCGCCGCAGGGGAAGGTCGGGGGAGTCGACCTCAGCGAAGGGAGTGGTCACCGATGAGGTCAATGCAGACAGCGCGTCCTGGCCTTGGAATGGTGTTGATGAATCAATGTAAAGCCCGCCGGTGGGCCTGCTCTGCAGCGTCTGTGACAACTGATTCAGGCGTCCGCGAGATCGATCAGGCGGCTGATGATGTCCTCCACGACCCGGTCCGGTGTTGAGGCGCCCGAGGTGATGCCAACGCGGAGGGGGCCATCCGGCAGGAAGGGCTCCACCACCTCCAGATCGGCGCCGAGAGGCTTGTGTTCGATGCGATTGCCAGGTCCGATGCGCTCCGGGGTGTCGATGTGGAAGGAGCGAATGCCGCGGGTGATGGCGATTTCCTGCAGGTGGGTGGTGTTCGAGGAGTTGTAACCGCCGATCACCACCATCAGATCCAGGGGCTCATCCACCAGGGCAAACATCGCGTCCTGACGCTCCTGGGTGGCGTCGCAGATCGTGTTGAAGGCCACGAAATGGTCGTTGAGCTCGACGGGGCCGAAGCGCTGCAGCATGGTGCGCTCGAACATCCTGCCGATTTCCTCGGTTTCGCTTTTGAGCATGGTGGTCTGGTTGGCCACACCCACGCGGTTGAGGTCGCGGTCGGGGTCAAAGCCAGGGGAGCAGGCCTTGGCGAAGCGAGCCATGAAGCTTTCGCGGTCACCCTTGCCCAGGATGTAGTCGCAGACCAATTGGGCTTCGGCCAGATCCAGCACCACCAGGTAGGTCCCGGCAAAGGAGCTGGTGGCGAGGGTCTCCTCGTGTTTGACCTTGCCGTGAATGATCGAGGTGATGTCGTGCTTCTTGTGCTTCTCCACGGTGTTCCACACCTTGGAGACCCACGGGCAGGTGGTGTCGACGATGTGGCAGCCACGCTCGTTGAGCAGCTGCATTTCTTGGACGGTGGCGCCGAAGGCCGGCAGGATCACGACATCACCGCTGGCGATGCCGGAGAAGTCTTTAACGCCCTTCTCGACGGGGATGAAGAGCACATCCATCTCCCGCAGGTGATCGTTCACGGAGGGGTTGTGAATGATCTCGTTGGTGATCCAGATCCGTTCTGTCGGGTAATGGCGCCGGGTTTCGTAGGCCATCGCCACAGCCCGCTCCACGCCCCAACAGAAACCAAAGGCCTCCGCCAGCTTCACGTTCAGACGGCCGTGGCTGAGCTGGTAGCCGTTCTCGCGCAGGTTGGCGATCAGATTGCTCTGATAGGCCTGCTCCAGGCTGCCGGCCACTTCTTCTCCCAGGCCGAAGCCGCGGCGGTTGTAGCGATCCGAATGGTGCAGGGATCGCTTGAACGCGCGGGTATCCACAACGGCTGGCACGGGGCCTTCAACTCTATGGGGCTTCGCTGCGGCGTTGGACTGTCGCTAGCCCAAGCCAGTCAATGCCAGCGTCGCTGAAGCCATAGCGACAGGGCAGCACCTCCACGCCCGCATCCAGGGCTTGGCGGAAGAGTTCGCCGTAGCGGGGATCCGCGCTGTCGCCTGGAGCAAAACGCGCCACATCGGAGCGGCTCAGGCAGGGCACCAGGACGGCGCGGGCCTCCGGCAACACACCCATCAGCTCCTCGAGGTGTTTCTGGCCGCGTTCGGTCACCGTGTCGGGGAAGAGGGCCAGATCGCCGTCGGTCCAGGTGGTGTTCTTGACCTCCACATAGATGGGGCGGGGGTCGGCGGCACCCTCCGCGGGTGTGAGCAGTAGATCGATGCGGCTGCGGCGGTTCAGCCCATAGGCCACCTCGGGGCGGATGGCCTGGATGGGGCCAAGCCATGGCTCCAGGCAGCCGGCCTCGATCGTGGCGCGCACGAGGCGGTTGGGCAGCGCTGTGTTGATGCCAACCCAGACCGGCTGACCCTGGGCGCCAGGGACTTCCGCTTGCTCCCAGGTCCAGGCCAGCTTTCGCGTTGGGGATGGGGCATAGCGCAGCCGCACCCGTCCGCCGATCTGCAGCACGCCGCTCATGGGACCGGTGTTGGCGCAGTGGGCTGTCACGACCTCGCCGCTCTCCAGCTCCACATCCGCCAGGAAGCGCTTGTAGCGCTTGAGCAGCACCCCTTCATGCAGCTCCTCAAGCGACAAAACCCGTTGGCATTCAGGCGACATGGCGTTGAGCGGCGGGTGCAGGCAAGAATCGCCCGAGTTTGGGCTGCGCCGCGCCTCAATGAGCCAAGCCAATCGCTCGCTGCGGCGGATCGCTTTGATCGTGGCTGTGGCGACGGCCCTCAGCAAATTGGCCGGCCTGGTCCGCCAGCAGGTGATCGCAGCCGCCTTCGGGGTGGGGGCTGCCTATGACGCCTACAACTACGCCTATGTGCTGCCCGGCTTTCTTCTGATCCTGCTGGGCGGGATCAACGGACCTTTCCACAGCGCCATGGTGAGCGCGTTGTCGCGCCGGCCCCGGGAGGAAGGGGCCCATGTGCTCGCGGCGATCAACACCCTGGTCGGGGTCGCCTTGATCGGGGTGACGCTGCTGTTGTTTGTGGCCGCCGACCCCTTGATCGATCTGGTGGGGCCGGGCCTGGATGCTGAGCGCCACGCCATCGCGGTGCTGGAGCTGCGTTGGATGGCGCCCATGGCGCTCTTTGCCGGTTTGATCGGCCTGGGCTTTGGGGCCTTGAATGCGGCCGATGAGTTCTGGCTCCCGTCCGTGAGCCCGCTGCTCTCCAGCGTGGCGGTGATTGCTGGTCTGGGGATCCTCTGGCTGCATCTGGGCTCTGAGATCGCCTTGCCGCAGTACGCCTTTCTCGGTGGCGCGGTGTTGGCGGGCACCACGCTGCTGGGGGCGGTCTTCCAGTGGCTGATTCAGCTGCCGGCGTTGGCCAAGCAGGGCCTGCACAAGTTCCAGCTGGTCTGGGACTGGAAGCATCCCGGTGTGCAGGAGGTGCTGCGGGTGATGGGCCCAGCCACGCTTTCCTCGGGCATGTTGCAGATCAACGTTTTTACCGATCTGTTCTTCGCCTCAGGCATCGTCGGAGCCGCCGCCGGTCTGGGCTACGCCAACCTGCTGGTCCAGACCCCGCTGGGGCTGCTCTCCAATGCTCTCTTGGTGCCGTTGTTGCCGGTGTATGCCCGGCTCACAGCCCCTGAGGATCGGCCGGAGCTGATCGCCCGTATTCGCCAGGGCCTGATGCTCTCCAACGCCTCGATGCTGCCTCTTGGGGCGCTGATGCTGGCGCTGGCGGGCCCGATCGTGGCCTTGGTCTACGAGCGCGGTGCCTTCAATGCCTCGGCGGCCTCTCTGGTGGCTGGCTTGCTGATGGCCTATGGCGTCGGCATGCCCGCTTACCTGGGCCGCGACGTGCTGGTGCGGGTCTTCTATGCGCTCGGTGACGGCACGACGCCCTTTCGCTTCTCGATGGCCGGGATCGCTCTCAATGCCCTGTTGGATTGGTTGTTGGTGGGTGGTCCCAGCCCTTGGGGGCTGCAGCTGCCGGCTCTGAATTTCGGCGCGCCTGGTCTGGTGCTGGCCACCGTTGGGGTGAACCTGATCACCTGCTTGGGCTTGCTGCTCGCCTTGCAGCGTCGGCTGGGTGGATTGCCCCTGAGCGCTTGGGCCCGGGACTCCCTGCTGCTCTTCGGTTCAGCGTTGCTGGCGGCCTTGGCAGCGTGGGGAAGCTCCCAGGCCATTGCCTGGCCCCAGGATCTGTTGGGCATTGCGCTGCAGTGCAGCTTCAGCGGCGCCCTGGGATTGCTCGTTTACGGCCTGCTGGCAGGTGCTGCTGGTGTCCCCGAGGCCCAGGAGATCAACCGTCAAATTCAGCAACGGCTGCCAGGACGGGGCTAGAGCTCGAGCTAGAGCTCGACCACGCGCTCTTCTCGCACCTGAATGGGTAACTCCAGGTGGCTGCGGCCCACCATCGCGGGGCCATCGACGGAATAGATACGCGCTTCGATGCCGAACTCTCGGAACGCGTTCTCCATCTCCTGCATCAGCGCTTTTTCCACCTGCGCCTCGGCATCGACGACCTTGCCGATCAGTCGACTGCCGAGCTTGCCGATCCGCTGACGCACCACCTCGCGTGCATTGGTGACTTCGATGACCAGCACACGCCCCTCTCAGGTGGGGGCAACCCTAACTGCGCTGGCTCAAGAGCTCTTCAAGATCCTGCAGTTGCCCGGCCGGCACCAGGCGCGCCAGTGGCAGCTTGCTGCTGCCGCCGCCAATGGGAACCTGCACAGCCTCTAGGGCTTGGCGGGCGCAGACCTCGGCGCCCTGTTCAAGCCGCGCCGCGCATTCGATTGCCAGGGCCTCGGCCACGCCGGCATCCCCCAGGTAGAGATGCCAACCCCCGATCTGGATGTAGAGGCGATCGGCGATCTCCAGCTGCAGGTCGCGGATCTCGCTGGGGGAGAGAGTCATGCCAGAGGCGCGTGTGTGGTCAGGATGACGCTTTCGGGCGTCTGGCGACCACGCTGATCAGCTGAATCAGCACCAGTGCGCCCCAGGCTTCGCTGAACCAGGCCAAATGGCTCCAGGGTTGGCGCATCCCCTGCACAAACCACAGCCCGCTGTTGACGGCCGCGAAGACCATGGCGTGCAACACCAGGTTGACGATCCTGTTGAAGTGCCGGTAGGTGGGGTCTTCGGGGTCGGCGGGCCCGTACCAGCGGATCGGCATCAGCTCAGAACCGCCAGCAGCGGCCAACACTCCCTTGAGTCTGTTGGTTGACGGGTGGGCCCTCGATATGGGCACAATGTTCGAGCAGGCGCAGGCGCTTGTAGCTCAGCGGATTAGAGCATCTGACTACGGATCAGAGGGTCGGGAGTTCGAATCTCTCCAGGCGCGCCTTTCATCAAAACCGCCCTCTGGGCGGTTTTTTTGTGCGCACTTTCAGGTGCTGCGGTTTCTTACGATCGAACCCATTCATCGTCTCGATCTGCAATGGCGCAGACCAACCAAGCACTGGCCGTTGGTGATCCCGCAATTGCAGGGCTCATCGGCAAGGAGCTGGAGCGCCAGCAGACGCACCTTGAGCTGATCGCGTCGGAGAACTTCGCCTCCCGGGCTGTGATGGAAGCCCAGGGATCGGTCCTCACCAATAAATACGCCGAGGGCCTGCCCTCGAAGCGCTACTACGGCGGCTGCGAGCACGTCGACGCCATCGAGGAGCTGGCGATCGAGCGCGCCAAGGAGCTCTTCGGTGCTGCCTGGGCCAACGTGCAGCCCCACAGCGGCGCCCAGGCCAATTTCGCCGTGTTCCTGGCGCTGCTGCAGCCCGGCGACACGATCATGGGCATGGA
>JBMSIW010000062.1:0-11678 GCA_049418265.1 Vulcanococcus sp. | reverse complement strand
ACGCCGGCCTGCAGACCTACCTGCGCAGCCTCGACATCCGTTTCGCCTGAAGGGGCTCAGACCAGCTGAGCCTGCTCGGCGCTGGCGCCTTGCATGGATGCAGCTGGGCCTTGATCAGCCTTCAGGACCAAGGCACGGAACTGCTCGCCCTCGATGGTTTCTTGCTCAATCAGCAGGTTGACGAGTTCATCCATCAGCTCGCGGCGAGGCTCGAGCAGGGCAACGGCTTGATCGAGGGCCGTGCGGGCCAACTGCTGCACCAGAGCATCGATGCGATTGCCGGTCTTCTGCGAATGATGGGGTTCTGAACGCAGCCAATCGCGCCCCAGGAACACCTCCGATCCCTCACCCTCGAGGGACAGGGGGCCCAAGGACGAGAAGCCGTAGCGGGTCACCATCTCCCGGGCGATCCGGCTGACCTGCTCCAGATCCGAGGACGCTCCCTGGGTGATTTCACTGGGGCCAAACACCACGAGCTCGGCGGCGCGACCACCCATGGCCATGACCATGCGCGCCTGCAGGTAGGCCTTGCTGATCAAACCGGAGTCGAGCACCTCCTCATCAGGCATGGTGCGCGCAAAACCACCGATCCCGCCGGCACGGGGCAAGAGGGTGACCTTGTCGAGGTCATCCGCTTTGGGCAGCAGGGTGGTGATCAGTGCATGGCCGATCTCGTGATAGGCGATCAGCCGCTTCTTGGCGCTGTCCTGCAGAGGCGCTGCGGTCAAGCCCATGGTGATGCGCTCAAGGGCGTCGCTGATGGCGAGCTCATCGATGCTGCTCCGCTCACGGCGCGCCGTCAGGATCGCGGCCTCGTTGAGCAGGTTGGAGAGATCCGCCCCTGAGAAACCGGGGGTCCGGCTCGCCCAATCAGCCAGGCAGACCTCGGGGTCCAGGGGGCGCGTGCGGGCATGGACCGCCAGGATCTCCTCACGGCCCTTGCGATCCGGCAGGTCCACATGAATGCGCCGATCGAAACGACCAGGACGCATCAAGGCCGCATCGAGGACATCCGGCCGGTTGGTGGCCGCCAGCAGAATGACCCCCGAATTCTCTGCAAAACCATCCATCTCCGTCAGGAGCTGGTTCAGGGTCTGCTCGCGCTCATCGTTGCCGCCACCGATGCCCGCTCCACGCTGGCGGCCCACCGCATCAATCTCATCAATAAAGATGATGCAGGGAGCCTTCTCCTTGGCCTGACGGAAGAGATCGCGCACGCGGCTGGCGCCAACGCCAACGAAAAGCTCGACGAACTCTGAGGCGGCCATCGAGAAGAACGGCACGCCAGCCTCGCCGGCAATGGCCTTGGCAAGCAGGGTTTTGCCCGTACCCGGAGGGCCCACCAGCAGCACACCCTTGGGGATGCGAGCACCCACGGCCGTGAAGCGCTCGGGCTCCTTCAGAAAGGTGACGACCTCCTGAAGCTCTTCTTTGGCCTCGTTGATGCCGGCGACATCCTCGAAACGCACCGAAACCGCTGATTCCGGCTCAGCCATCCGAGCCTTGCTGCGTCCAAATCCCATGGCGCGGTTGGCCACCTGGGCAGAGCGCCGCAGCAACAGGGCGAGCCCCCCAAAGAGCAGCAGGAGCAGCAGGCCGTTCGAGACCAGGCTGGCGGTGGCCTGATCCTGGCGGTCATCCCTGACCGTCAAGGGCACCTTGGCCTCCTGAGCCGTGCGCAACAGCACCTGGTCATTGCTGAAAACAGGCACCCGGGTTCGAGAACCATCGCCGTAGGTGACGGCCACCTCGCGGTTGGATGGAGAGAGCAAGAGCTCTTTGACCTTTCCAGATTTGAGCTGCTGGAGCAGCTGGCTGTAACTCGGGCGAGGAGCTGGGCTCAGTCCGAGCTCCTGGAACAAGCCCCCCCGAGGACTGGTGGGTGCTGGAGAATCCCCTGCAGGCAGATCAGAAGCGGCGCCGCTGCTCACAGGATTCCATCGGTGGCTGGAGCTTAGCGATTTGACGAAAGGAAAGTCGGCAAGGGAAGATCTTGGTTTGGCTGACGAGTAAGCGGGATGGCTGTTCCCAAGAAGAAAACCTCCAAAGGCAAGCGGAACCAGCGCCACGCCACCTGGAAAGGCAAGGCTGCCATCGCCGCTCAGAAGGCACTGTCGATTGGTAAGGCTGTGCTGAGTGGCCGCGCCCAGGGCTTTGTTTATCCCGTGGCAGAAGAAGAAGGCGACGAGGCCTGATTCAACCAACGCTGAACCGCCACGCCACTGCCCTCGAAGACGGGGCGGCGGCGGGCATCGAGCACCCTCACCCAGGCGGCCTCCGGCAGTCTGGGTTTTTGGTAGAGAGAGCTGGGCAGCGAGCGCAAACTGGCCTGAACCAGCGCCTCCAACTGCGATCCAGCCATCCATCCCCCTCCGCGGCGCCGTTGCTGGGCCTCCGCCTGAAACCGCCAGCGGCGAGGCAACTGCCAGGTGAGCGGCCAGAGCATCACCAGGGTGCTCAGCTGCTGCCAGAGCGGTTCATAGGCAGACAGCCCCTGGTTACACCGCAGCACCCAGCTCACTTCTGCGCCGCTGAGGAACGCGAAAGCTGAGGTCTGCAGCTCATCGCTGAGCGTCTGCTGCGCGATCGGACGGCAGCCCACGAGCCAGCCTTCCAGGAGCAGGGCATCGGCGATGCCAGACCAAGGCTCCGTTGGATCCCCCTGGCCCTCACGCAGGGTCTTGTCGAAACGGGGCAACCGGAGACGGTTGTCCTGGGATTCCCGCCAGCGCTGAATGGGTTGCTCCAGCAGCGCTGGATCGTGGCTGCCAGGGGGAACCCGATTGACCCCAAAGGGGTTTCCAGCCATGCGCTCCAGGCGCTGGGGGTAAGGCAAATAGGCATCGTCGATCGAGGCCACAGCCAGCCGCAGGCCGCCCTGCTCAAACCGCTGCTGCAGTTGGCGGGCCAACGTGCTCTTGCCCGCCCCCACAGGGCCATTCAGCCCGATGACGGGCTTAAGACCCAGACGGCATTGCTGCTGGCAGAACCCGAGCAGCTGATCCTCAAGGCTCATGATCCGAGCTTGAAGGCCTCAAGCACCACCGCGTAGACCAGCCCCAGACGGACGTTGTCAATCAGAACCCACGCCAGCGACACCGGCTCCCCCACCAGACGGGTGCGCAGACGAATCACCAGCTCAAGCAGCAGCACCAGCACCAGCACCACCAAGGGCCTCTGGCCGATCGCATTGAGCCACCAGGCCGTCGCGTTCTGGCCTGCATAGAAGCCCAGAAGCAGCGCCAGGACGGCCGAACTGCGGCGACGCCAACTGCCCTGAAAGGCGCCAAAGACCATCTGCGTCCCGCGGCGCTGCAGACGATCAAAGCGAGTGGCCTGAAGGGGCATGGGGTTCAGGAGTCGGGGAAGAGTCGCTGCAGATAGGAGAGCGTGACCAACCGCTCTGGGCAAGCCGCACCAAGCAGGACCTGACAGGTCCCCTCCTGCTCACCAAGGTTGTCCACCACGGCAGCAGCTTGCGCAAAGGCCTCCAAAGGCTCATGGGCGCTGGAGGCACTGCGGGTAATTAAGGCGCGTAGGCCAGCTGCCGAAGCCGCCTGAAAACCATTGGCTGAATCCTCGATGGCCAGCACCTCTGAAGCAGGCTGATCCAACTGCTGCAAGGCCAGCCGATAGGCCTGGGGATTGGGTTTTTTGGCCTCCACATCCTCTCCGCAGATCCAGAACGCGAAGAGATCGTGGTGCCCAGGCAGTTGCTGATCCAGCAGGGACTGGACAGCGGAGCGACCACTGGTGGTCACGATCGCCTGCTGCAGGCCAGCGTCAGCCGCCGCCTCGATCAGCCGGCGGACCCCTGGACGCAAGGCGATCTCCCCCCGGCTGATCAGGGCGCGGTAGTGGTGCTGCTTGGAAGCCTGCAAGGCATCGAGCCGAGCCGCCGCCGGTCGTTCACCCTCCTGGGACTCGAGGAAACTGGCGATCCGCTCACGGCCGCCACTAATGCGCAGCAACGCCAGGTAGCGATCCACGTCCCAGCGCCAAGGCAAACCCGCCGTTTCGAAGGCGCGGTTGAAGGCCAGGCGATGGCCGTCCAGTTCGGTCTCCGCCAGGGTGCCGTCCACATCCCAGAGCAGGGCGGCTGGCCGATGCGGCATGGCAGATCCAAAGGCCCAGCTGAGGCTAAAGCGATGCTGGACAGGTGGATGTCAGAGCACACAATGGTTGTGCTTTGAAGGCCTGCGTTGCTCCCTGAGTCCCCTGAGCAACGTCTCAACCAACGCTGGCAACTCCCCGCCGCCGTGCGCCTGGATGAAAGCCTCGCGGACCTCGGTCTAAGCGAGCCGATCTTGGCCCTGCTCCAACGGCGGGGCCTGTCCAGCCGCGCAGCGATCGAAGCCCTGCTGGAACCGGCAGAGGCCCCGGCAGCCAACAAGCATTTCCCGGATCTGGCCAAGGCGGTCAAACGGCTACAGAAGGCCTGCCAAAGCAACGAGCGCCTCGCCATCTGCGGGGACTACGACGCCGATGGCATGACCAGCACGGCGCTGCTCATCGGCGTCCTGCGGGAGCTGGGAGCCCAACCCCAGGCCGCGATCCCCAGCCGGCAGGACGATGGCTATGGCCTCAATGCCGCCATGGTCGAGGGGCTTGCGGGCGAGGGGGTTCGGCTGCTGGTGACCGTCGACAACGGGGTCTCGGCTCGAGAAGCCCTGGAGCGCGCCGAGGCCCTTGGACTGGACGTGATCGTCACCGACCATCACACCCTGCCGGCCCAGATGCCCCCACTGCTGGCCCTGGTGCATCCGGCCTGCACACCCGAGGGTTCCCCCTACCGGGGCCTCGCCGGAGTTGGACTGGCCTACGTGGTCGCCCGAGCCTTGGCCCAGGCCAGCCGCTCCAAGCCAGCCCTGGCCATGGCCCTGGATCTGTTCTGCATCGGCACCATTGCCGACATGGCCCCACTGGAGGGGGTGAATCGGCGCTGGTTGATCGATGGCCTGCCGCGGTTAAAACACAGCGCGCTGCCAGGGCTTCAGGCCCTGCAACAGGTGGCGGGCCTGGACGATGCCCCGATTGATGCCAGCACGGTTGGCTTTCAACTGGCACCTCGCATCAATGCCGTTGGCCGGCTGGGCGATCCAACCCTGGTGGTTGAACTGCTGACCACGGCCGATCCCGACCAGGCGCTCGAGCTGGCCCGAGCCTGCGAGAACCTCAACCGGCAGCGCCGTGAGCTCTGCGATGCCATCGAAGCGGAGGCCCGGGCCCTCACCGATGCCGATGGTCAGCAGCGCAGCCCCTTCCTGCTCCTTGCCCAAGGCCACTGGCATCACGGTGTCATCGGCATCGTTGCGGCGCGACTGGTCGAGCAGTTCCGCTGCCCGGTGGCGCTGCTGGCCTCTGAGGGCGATGGACGCATGCGCGCCTCAGTCCGCGCCCCCAAAGGCTTTGCGGTGGATGCCGCCCTGCAGCAGTGCTCGGATCTGCTGGAGCGCCATGGCGGCCACCCGGCCGCTGGCGGTTTCACCGTGCGCGCCGAGCGCGTCAGCGCCCTGCATGAACGGCTCAATGCCCTGGCCCAACGCTGGCGCGATGAAGCCTCCGCTCCCGATGTCGCACCCGAGGCCCTGCTGCGACTGGATCAGCTGGGGCGCTCCCTCTGGCAACAGCTGCAAAGGCTGGAGCCCTTCGGCATCGGCAATCCCACACCCCTCTTCTGGAGCAGCTGCTGCACCATCAGCCAACAGCGGGAACTGCGAGGCGGGCACCTTCAGCTGACCCTGCGCCAGGGCGACGCCACTGCCAGGGCCATTGCCTGGCGTTGGCAAGGTCCCAGTGACTTGCCCAAGCAAGTGGACGTGGCCTATCAGCTGCGCATGAATCGCTGGCAAGGCGAGGAGCGCTTGCAACTGGAACTGGTCGCGATCCGCCCCAGCACCCGTGATGCCCTGGTGCTGGAGAGGCAAGACCGCCGCTACTGGGTCCAGAGAGATGGCGAGCAGCTGGTGATCCGCAACGCCGAAGGGGAGGAACTGCGCGGCGAGCGTCCGGGCGATGGCACCGATGCGTTGCGCGTGGATCACCCCCAGGCCGAGCACCCCTACGTCAAAGCGCTGGTGCTCGATGCAGCCCGTGCCCTGGGCATGGCCGCCTAAAAAGCCCCCCGAAGCAACGCTCCAGGGGGCTGGCTTTCAGCGTGGTCGGGGATCAGCCCAGCACAGCCACGCTGCGCTCAGAGGGCGCCGCGACGGTAGAAGAGGATGAAGATGACAGCCGGACCCACCAGGGTGATCAGGAACAGAGCAGCAAAGTTGGCGATCAGATGGAAGTCGATTCCCATGGGAGAACGGCTCGGTAGCTGCACGTGTCTTGCTCAGATTAAAAGCTCACAGGCCGCCCAAGCCGCCCTGCTCGGCGCTCCTGTGACGGGTTGTCACAGCCAACCCTCCCCTCAGATCCATGGCTGAAACCTTGCACTGGCGCTGCATCAGCGGCTGTGGATCCTGCTGCCGGCTGGATCCGGGCGAGCGGAACGAGGCCCTTGAGGCCCTCAACGAAGAGCAGCAACAGCTCTATCTCTCGATGGTGGGGCCGGATGGTTGGTGCATTCACTACGACACCGGCTCCAGCACCTGCCGCATCTATGACGAGCGACCGGTGTTTTGCCGCGTCGAGAACCTCGCCAGCCTGTTTCAGGTGGAACCGGAGGATGCCAACGACTTCGCCATCGCCTGCTGCCGTCAACAGATTCGCTGCGAGCACGGCGGTCGTGGCATGGTGATGAAGCGTTTCGAGCAGGCCATCCGCCAGCCCTCCGACCCCGCGGACCCGCAGTCTTAATGCCTGATCCCGACGCCACGAGCAGCGAAAGTCCGGCCAGCGCAGAGAGTGCCGGCAGTTTTGGAGCCGTCTTTCTCACCACCTTCACCACCGTTTTTCTGGCGGAGCTGGGAGACAAGACCCAACTCGCAGCACTGCTGCTCTCAGCGGAATCCGGGCGACCTGTGCTGGTGTTCATCGGAGCCTCCCTGGCGCTGATCAGCTCAAGCCTGGTGGGCGTTGTGTTGGGGCGCTGGCTATCGCGCGTGCTCCCTCCTCAACAGCTGGAGCGCCTTGCCGGGATCTTGATGATCGCGCTGGGTCTTTGGCTGGGGCGCCAGGCCGCCATGAGCATGTTCCCCTTGGGCTGAATCACCGCCATGCAACTGCCCCTTCTCGCCTCAACCTTCATCACTGTTTTCCTGGCGGAGCTCGGCGACAAAACCCAGCTGGCGATCGTCACGATCAGCGGCACCTCAACCCGCAGTGGAGCCGTCTTTGCCGGCAGCGCCACCGCCCTGGTCTTGGCCAGCTTGCTGGGGGCCGGGGCTGGGGGATCGCTCTCAGCCGTGATTCCAACGAACGCTCTGCAACTGGCCGCCTCCCTGGGCTTTTTGGTGATCGGCACACGCCTCTTGCTGCGCGCCGGCGGCGAAACGGAAACACCAGCCGCCGCCGAGAGCGAGGTCGACTGAGTCGCCGAGGCCCCAAGGGCCTGTCATCAGTAGAATCGATTTGTTACTGCTCTTCTCAGAGGCGTTGGCCGTCTCCGAGTTGCAGCCGTCAACACGCAGCACCACACAGCAGTTCCCCTCTGTTCCGGGATCCTCTGCAGCAAAGGACCGCTCTCAAGACCTCACCGACGACCCGCCCCAACAGCCCTCATCACCACCATGAAGTTCTCGGTCTCGGACCTCATCGATCAGCTCCCCAAGCAGGAAACCCTGACCCTGAGCAAGCTGGAAAAGGGCCTGGGGTTGAGCGCAAAGGCCGATAAGGAGCAGCTGCGCATCGCCCTCGATGCCCTGGCTCGGGTGGGTGTTCTGGAGGAATCCGAGAGCGGCATCAGCCGCGTTGAGGATGAAAGCCTGATTGAGGCCCGACTGCGCTGCAGCAGCAAGGGTTTCTGTTTTGCCCTGCGCGAAGACGGCGGCGAAGACATCTATATCCGCGATAACCAGCTGAACCACGCCTGGAACGGCGACCGGGTCCTCGTCCGCATCACCCGCGAAGGGGGCCGGCGCCGCTCTCCCGAAGGCGGCGTGCAGTGCATCCTTCAGCGCAACACCACCAGCCTGCTGGCGCAGGTCGAGCAGCAGAACGAGACGTTGGTGGCACTGCCCCTCGACGATCGGCTGCTGACGGCGATCGAACTGCCGGCCAGCGACAGCGCTCACCTCAAACCAGCCACGGAGGCTGTGGTGGAGGTGAAGCTCGATCGCTACCCCGTGGGTCAGCTGGCGCCCCAGGGACACGTGGCCCGCAGCCTGGCGGTGAATGCAGGCCCCGAAGCCGATCTGGACCTGTTGCTGACGAAACATGGCCTGCGGGATCGGCCCACGGCACCGAAAGCCACAGCCAAGGGACCGGACGAGAAAGGCCGGGACGATCTGACCGCTCTTCCCACCCTGGTGCTGCAGCTCTGGAGCAGCAGCGAAGCGCCCATCCTTCCGGCGGTCTCCCTCGAGGCCACCGATCAGGGAAGCCGCCTCTGGGTGCATGCCCCGGCCATCGCCGAGCACGTCGGTTTCGGAAGCCCGCTGGATCTGTTCCTTCGCGAGCTCGGCGAAGCCCTGTGCGTTGGTGAGAGCTGGTTACCGCTGCTGCCCAGCAGCGTGAGCAAAGCCGCTGCCTTCAAACCCGGCAGCAGCGCCGCGGCGCTCTCCGTGGCCCTGGAGCTCAATGCCGACGGACAGCTGGAGCATTACCGCTTCTGCCGCAGCACGATCAAGGCTGATGCCGTGGTGGATGCCAAGGCCCTGCAGGCCCTTGCAGAACGCAAACCCAAAGCCCGCACCACACCGGCGGCCCTCAAGGCCCTGAAAGATCAACTTCCCCTGCTCGAGGAGCTGATTGCCCTGGCGGAGAAGCTGCGCGGCCTGCGCTTGAGCGCAGGATCCATCGATCTCGATCTGGCCATGCCGGCCATCGAGGGCCTCGGTGAGCTGGCGATTCCGGAACCCGATGAATCCCGTCAAGGCTGGCTTGTGCAGCTGGATCCAGCCGTGAGCACCTCGGCGCTGCTTCGGGAGTGCGTGCTGCTGGCCCATCGCGCCTTTGGCCGCCACATGGCCACCCTGGAGCTGCCGGCCATCTACGCCCACAACCCAGCCCCGGACGCGGAAGCCCTGAACGACGTTGCGAAGGCGGCGCTGGCGCTGGAGATCCCCCTGGAGTTGTCCGCCGATGGCAACGCGACGGCCCAGGAACTCGCCACCGCCTTCGCCGGCAGCGATCGTGCGCGGGTGCTCCTGCAGCAACTGCGCGATCCCCTCAAGCCCGTGACCCTGGCCACCGAACCCGGCGCCAACACCCTGGCTGCTGAGGATCAGGGTTTTGCGGCCTGGTGCTGTCCGTCGCTGCACTACGCCGATCTCTGGAACCAGCACCTGTTGGTGCTGCTGCTCTGCGAAGGCAAGGACCGCCCCTCGGTGCGCCATAAAACCCGGGTGGATATCGCCTCCGACAGCAGTCATGGCGTGATCGACTGGCCGCTGATGACCGCCAGTCAGCTGGCCCCCATGGAGGAGGGCCTCAGCCTGACGCTGCTCAATCGGCTCAACAGCCGGGCCCGCTTCACCAGCGAATTGCAAGCCGATGCCCTGGCCATGGCCCAGGCCCGTCAGGCGGAACCCCTGGTCGGCCAGACCCTCACGGGTGTGATCAGCGGGGTTCAGAGCTATGGCTTCTTTGTTGAAGTGCCCCCCTCCCAGGTCGAAGGGCTAGTGCACGTCAGCTCCCTCAAGGACGACTGGTACGAGTACCGCTCCCGCCAAAACAAACTGGTGGGCCGCAAAAACCGCCGCACCTACATGCTTGGCGATGAGGTGGAGGTGATCATCCAGAAAGTGGATGTGCTCCGTCACCAGATCGATCTGGCGGTGGTCCTTCCGGAGGGATACGAGGAATACGACCCGAGTGCCGACGGCCACCACGAGAGCGGCAGCGAGCCAAACCACGAGAGCGACCACGAAGACGGCGAGGACTGAACCGTGTCCAGCGGTAGCCCGGTGCATCCCATCGTTCTCGCAGTCTCGGGAGCCAGCGCACAACCCCTGGCCGAACGGGCCCTGCAACTGCTCCTGCAGGCTGGGGAGTCCGTGGAGTTGGTGGTCAGCCGCGGTGCCATCGGGGTCTGGCAGGCCGAACTCGGGGTCCGTGTCCCCAATGAGCCAGAAGCCCAAGAAGCCTTTTGGCGGGAGCGCACCGGCTGCCAGGGCGGCGCGTTGGTCTGTCACCGCTGGAATGACCAGTCAGCGGCGATCGCCAGCGGCAGCCACCGCACCCGCGGCATGGTGATCCTGCCCTGCTCGATGGGATCGGTGGGACGGATCGCGGCTGGGGTCGCCACTGACCTCCTGGAGCGCTGCGCCGATGTGCACCTCAAGGAGGGTCGACCGCTGGTGATCTGCCCGCGGGAAACCCCTTGGAACCTGATTCATCTGCGCAACCTGACCACGCTGGCCGAAGCTGGTGCTCGGATCGCTCCGCCGGTTCCCGCCTGGTACCACCAGCCCAAGAGCCTGGAGGACATGGTGGACTTTTTGGTGATCCGCGTGTTCGATTGCCTCGGCTACGACCTGGGGCAGCTGCGGCGCTGGAGCGGCCCGATCCAATCCTGAGAGGGGCTCGCCCGCTGTGTTGCAACGGATCCTGCTGCTGCCCCTGCTGACGCCTCTGGTGGCCGTGTTGCTGGTGTCTGCCATCAACCCCAGGCCCTCTGTGAGCGTTCGCCTGCTGACCTGGAGCTCACCCGCTCTGCCCATGGGCGCCTGGCTGGCGGCAGCCGCAGGACTGGGCGCTGGCCTCAGTGGCATCGGCACCGCCCTTGCCTTGCAGGGCGCCAGCAACGGGATCAGTCCTCGCCGGCAAGTCAGACGTCAAGGCGCTCCAGAACCCAGCGAACCCTGGGATCAAGAAGAGCGCGAGCCCCAGCGAACCGCAGGCCGCCCCCCCGGTCGCAGTGCGGAACGGGCTTCAGAACAGCCCGATGAAGCCAGCACCTGGGCGGGCCCCAGTCGCGGAGCCGCAGAGCCCGCCCCGACGGTCTCGGTGCCCTTTCGGGTCATTCGCCAGCCCCGCTCAAGCGCCCGGCCAGCCCATGAGGCCAGCGGCAGCTCGACCCAGGCCAGCCCAGCCCAGGCGACGGCGGTGGTCAGCGATGACTGGGGCGCATCCAGCGACGACGACTGGTGAGCTGCGCCGCCGCACTCCCTAAAGTTCCCGCAGCTTGTTGACCGAGGCCTGCGACGGTGACCGATTCCGCCCAACCCGCAGCCCCCAAACCCGCCAAGCCGCCGGCCCCTGAAGAGAAGCCCTTTGCGGAGTTTGTGCCCAATCTGCTGATGCCAGCGCTGGCCAAGGAGATCCAGGCCTACGGAGGTCCCAGCTGCGAGCTGAGCTTCTGCGAAGGGCCGATGCCTGTGGTCGGCAGCTCCTGCTGGCAGGTCTGCGGCGTGCTGCCCACTGGCCGGCGCTTCTGGCTCTGCTTCACCAGCGACTCCATCAACTCCGCCAAGACCATCGCCTTGGCGGAAGCCGGTGCTGAACCCAGCCTGCTCGAGTCCTTTTTGATCGACGAAAAGAAAATGACGCAGGCCCTGCTGGTGTCACGGCTGGTGCAGCGCCTCAACGGCCAGAAGTGGCTGGGCGCCAACTGAGCAGGCCCCACTGAGCAG
>JBMSIW010000061.1:0-12013 GCA_049418265.1 Vulcanococcus sp. | reverse complement strand
GCCATGGATCACGGCAAGATCTGCCGCGACGGCTTCAATTGCTGCAACCTGCCTCCCGACGAGGAGTGAGGCCCGCCTCAACCCCGACAAACAGGGGCTCGATGCTGAAGGCCCCCTCAGCAAAGGCAAACAACTCCGCATAGGCCAGGCAGTCGGCCTGATCGGGGCCGCAGAAGCGCAAGACACCGTCCTGGTCGTAGAGGCCGAGCACCGAAAGCCTTCTGGCAATTCTTAAGCAAATCCTAAGGCGAGACTCGCCGTGTCTCAGCCGCTCAGGCAAGCCCGCCAGCGCTCTTGCTCCGGCAGGGGCCAGTGGGCGAAAGGCTCCGCTGAAAGGGCTGCATTGCTGAAAGAAGCCAGGCCGGTGATCTCCTGAACGCACCAGGCGGGGATCTCGATGGCCTGGTCAGCCTGCTCGAGCTCCACCTCGGCAATCACCAGCGGGCTGTTCGGGCCTTCAAAGACATCCAGCACCCACTCCCCGCCAGGGAGATTCAGGCCATGGCGGCACTTGCTGAGTACCGCCGTGCAGCGATCAAGCAGCGGCTCCGCATCAGCCTCTGGGATGGCGTACTCGAACTCATGTCGAGCGATGCCCTCCCCAGGAAACTTCAGGGTCAACCAAGCCTCGCCAGCACCACCGCGGCGCACCCGCAGGGTCATGCCCTGGGCAGAACCGGGCAAATAGCCCTGCACCAGCGGCTGACTCCAAAGGCTGTGCTGCCGCCAGCCCTCGCCCCGCACCAGGAAGCGACGCTCAATCTCCAGGGCCATGGACTCAGTTGGGAGAGGGTTCTGCCGCCGTCAGACTGCCAGCCCAGTGCAGCTTGCGCGTCAGGGTCCGGTAGTACGAGGGGCTCTGATCCAGCAGCACCATCAAGGCCTGATGGGGGGCGCGGCGCACGTCACAGCGATCGCCGGGCTCCAGCACAGCGGCGAAGGCCCCATCCTTCCAAAGCCTCACCCCGCGGCTGTTTGGTCCCAGGGGCCAGACCGCCAGCTGCGCCCGGGGGGGCACCACCAGGGGGCGACTGGAGAGGCTCATCGGGCAGATCGGATTGACCACGATCGCCTCGACGCCGGGGTGAAGGATCGGGCCTCCGGCTGCCATGGAGTAGCCCGTGGACCCGGTCGCCGTGGACATGATCAGACCGTCACCCCGGAACTGATCCACCACCTCCCCATCAATTTCCAACTCCAGCACGCAGGTGGGGGAGATCTCATCAATGCCCGGCCTCAGGTAGAGGTCGTTGAGGGCCGTGTGCACCGTGTCGCTGCGATCGGTGCGGGCCTCCAGCATCATTCGCCGCTCCAGCGCGAAGTGGTCATCGCGCAGACGCTGCCAGAGATCACTCTCCGAACCCTGCTCAGCTCCATTGCTCAGCAGCTTGCGCTCCTGGGTCAGAAAACCAAAGTGGCCGCCCACGTTGAAACAGAGGATCGGCACCTCCAGGGGTGCGAGATGACGGGCCGCGCCGAGCACCGTGCCATCACCGCCAAGCACCACGGCGAGATCCGGAGGCCCGCCTTCATCAGCCAGCAAACCCGGGAAGGGGTTCGCACTGGATCCACTCATGGCCACGGCCACCTTGACCCCCTGATCCCGCAGGGTTTGGGCCGTGCGTCTGGCCTGACGCTGGGCCGCCTGACTGGCGGCCCGGTGGATCAACCAAACGGTGTTAAGGCGCATCGCTGAGAAGCCATGGCCCCAGCCTGGCTACCAGCGCAGCAAGTTGAAACGCTCCATATCCACCGTTTCACGGTTCCGATACAGAGACAGCAGGATCGCCAGGCCCACAGCGGCTTCAGCGGCGGCCACGGTGATCACAAAAATCGCGAAGACCTGACCGCGGATCAGCTGACCATCCAGATAGCTGGAGAAGGCCATCAGGTTGATGTTCACCGCGTTCAGCATCAACTCGATGCTCATCAGCACCCGCACCGCATTGCGGCTGTTGATCAGACCCCAGACACCCGTGCAGAACAGGATCGCGGCCAGGGCCAGATAGCCCTGCAGGGGGACCGTGGTGGGAATCTCGATGGACATCAGTTGGTTTTCTCCAGCAGCAGCGGCGTACGGGACTTCTCAATCAGGCCCTGATCAGCGGGCTCGCCGGTGGCCACATCGGAGGCGAACACATCACGGCGGGCCAGCACGATCGCGCCGATCATGGCCATCAAGAGCAGCACTGAAGCCAGCTCAAAGGGCAGCAGGTAGTCGCTGAAGAGGTGCTCGCCGATGCGAATCGTGGCTTCCTCACCAATCGGCACGGGTCCAGGCAAGGCCCAAGGCGTGGTGAAGGCCACCCGCAGCAGCAGAGCAAACAAGCCTGCGCAAACGCCGCCTGACAGCAGGCGCCGCAGGCGAAGGCCCGGCACCTCGCCCATGGTCTCCTGCTTGTTCACGAGCATGATCGCGAACAGGATCAAGACGTTGACCGCGCCCACATAAACCAGCACCTGGGCGGCCGCCACGAAGCTGGCATTCAGCAGCAGATAAAGACCGGCCACCGACAGGAACACGCCCCCCAGCAGGAAGGCGGAATAGACGATGTTGGGCAGCAGCACCACCCCAAGGGCGCCGATGGCCACGGTGGCGGAAAGCACCACGAAGCAGATGAACTGCGTGGAGGAGGCGATGGTCATCAGGCGTTCTCCTCGCTGGCGGCAGGGGCAGTCTCGCTCTTGGGGAGCGTCTCGAGAACCTGGGCCGGCAGCTTGCCCGCCCGGGGACGGTTCGGATCCACCCCATGGGGGTCCATCTCCCCTTTGGGCAGATAGGCCAGCTCGCGCAGGGGAATCACCGCTGGATCACTGGTGACGCTGGTGGGGAGGCGTCCCAGGGCCACGTTGTCGAAATTCAGGCTGTGGCGATCGAAGGCCGCCAGCTCGTACTCCTCGGTCATCGAGAGGCAGTTGGTCGGGCAGTACTCGACGCAGTTGCCGCAGAAGATGCACACCCCGAAATCGATCGAGTAATTGCGCAGCTCCTTCTTCTTGGTCGCCTTGTTCATGACCCAATCGACCACCGGCAGGTTGATCGGGCAGACGCGCACACACACCTCACAGGCGATGCACTTGTCGAATTCGTAGTGGATGCGGCCCCTGTAGCGCTCCGACGGGATCAGCTTCTCGTAGGGGTACTGCACCGTGATCGGCCGGCGGCGCAGGTGGTCAAACGTGACCGACAGCCCCTGGGTGAGGTAGTTGGCTGCACCCACCGCATCGCGGGTGTAGTCACCGACTTTCTTGAGGAACCCGAACATGGAGTCGTGGGAGGGGGCGGTTGCGCCGGCACCATGATGGCCTGGCGCGCTTGAGATCTGGGCGTCGCTGCGGATTAACCGCCGAAGAAGGCCGGGAAGGCGAGCTTCAAACCAGCGGTGACCAGCAGGTTCACCAGGGCGATGGGCAGCAGGAACTTCCAGCCCAGATCCAAGAGTTGGTCGATGCGCACCCGGGGCACGGTCCAACGCAGCAGGATCGCGAAGAAGACCAGCAGGTAAGCCTTCAGCACGGTCATCACGATGCCGGTGCTGGCCGTGATCACCTGAACCAAGGGGGCATCGATGGGTTGGCCTGTCAGGTTCACCACCCACTCGACCGGGAGTGGGAAGCCCCAGCCACCCAGATACAGCACCGCCACCAGCAGGGCCGAGAGCACCAAGTTGATGTAGCTGCCCAGATAGAAGAGGGCGAACTTCATGCCGGAGTACTCGGTCTGGTAGCCGGCGACCAACTCTTCTTCCGCCTCGGGAAGGTCGAAGGGGAGGCGCTCACACTCCGCCAGGGCGCAGATCCAGAAGATCACGAAGCCCACCGGCTGACGCCAGATGTTCCAGCTCAAGATCCCAGCACCGGTCTGCTGATTGACGATGTCGACCGTGCTGAGCGAGTTGCTCATCATCACGACGGCCAGCACGGCCAGAGCCAGGGGGATCTCGTAGGAGATCGACTGGGCCGCCGCGCGCAGACCACCCAGCAGGGAGTACTTGTTGTTGGAGGCATAGCCCGCCATGAGCAGGCCGATGGGCTGGATGCTGCTCAGGGAGATCCAGAGGAAGATCCCGACACCGACGTTGCTGATCAGCAGGTTCTGACCAAAGGGCACCACCAACCAACTGAGGATCACGGGCACCAGCACCAAGACCGGCCCGAGGGTGAACAGCAGGCCGTCGGCCCGGGCCGGAATGATGTCCTCCTTGAAGAGGAGCTTCAGGCCATCGGCCAGGGGCTGCAGGATGCCCAGGGCACCGGCGTATTCAGGTCCGATGCGCTGCTGCACCGCAGCGGAGATTTTGCGCTCCAGCCAGACATTCACCAGCACACCCACCACGGCTGCCACCAGCACCAGCAGCATCGGCAGGGGCAGCCAGAGCAGATGGGCGGCGCCAGGGGAGAGACCCAGCCCCTGCAGCACGTCGGTGAAGCTGGCCTCGAGATCGAGCCCGGCACTCACGACAGCGGGATTGGCGATCACCATGGGTGGCCTGTGGATGGGGGCAACTTAGGCGGCCGCAGCGCTTATCGGTTCGCGATGGGCTCCCATTGGCGCCCCGTGGAACCGGTGTAGATCTGCGTGGGCCGGAAAATACGGTTCGCCCCCAGCTGCTCCTTCCAGTGGGCCAGCCAACCGGCGGTGCGGGCGATCGCGAAGATCGGGGTGAACAGGTCCTGGGGAATGCCCAGCTTTCGGTAGACCAGGCCGGAATAGAAGTCCACGTTGGGATAGATCCCCTTCGGACCGAGCCGCTCAGCGGCGGCCACTTCCAATTCGCGCGCCAGGTCGTAGAGCGGATCGTGGCCGAACTGATCGAAGAGCTCTTCGGCCAGCTTCTGAAGGATCACCGCCCGGGGATCCTTCACCTTGTACTCCCGGTGGCCGAAGCCCATGATCTTGCGCTTCTCCGCCACGGCCTGATCAAGCCAGGGGCGCACCTGATCAGCACTGCCGATCGTCTCCAGCATGGCCAGGACGTCCTCGTTGGCTCCGCCATGGAGCGGTCCGGCCAGGGTGCCGACCGCCGAGGCCACCACCGCATAGGGATCCGTCAGGGTGCTGGCGGTCACACGGGCACTGAACGTGCTGGCGTTGAGGCTGTGCTCAGCGTGAAGAATCAGGCAGGCATCAAAGATGCGGGCCGCCAGGGGGTCCGGCTCCCGCTCCGTGAGCATGTACAGGAAATTGGCCGAGTAGGGCAGATCGTCCCGGGGCTGGATCGGATCTTGGCCCTTACGAATCAGCTGAAACGCCGCCACCATCGTGGGGATCTTGGCGATCAGGCGCACCACCGCTGAATAGATGTATTCAGGGTTGTCGAGGGCCCGGCGCGAATAGAACAGGCCCAGGGAGGCCGCACTGCTCTGCAGCGCATCCATCGGATGCCCGCTGGCCGGGAAGCACTTCATCATGTCCCGGATGCGGAAGCTCACCCGCCGGTGCATCTGCACCTCCTGCTCGAAGGCGGCGAGCTGATCGGCATCCGGGAGCTCACCCCAAATCAGCAGGTAGGCCGTCTCAAGAAACGTGCTCTGCTGGGCCAGTTCATCGACGCGATAGCCCCGGTAGGTCAACAGGCCCTGCTGGCCATCGATATCGCAAACGGCCGACTGGGTCGCAGGCACCCCTTCCAAGCCCGGGCGATACGCCGGGGTTGCCGTCGTTGGGGTTGCCTCCACCACCATCGCCTCAAGTCCGCTATTCACGGCAACCTAAGGCCAGAGCGCAGCCGCAGCGGTAGCCCTAGTTGCCCTCCTGGGCTTTCTCGGCAAGTCCTGTTTCGCTGAGCCGTTGTCTGGTGCCGAGCAGGATCCGAGGAGGCAGCACCAACTCCAGACGGGCAGAGCCCAGCAGCTCCCCGGAGGGCCCTGATGCAGGCCACTGCAACAGCACCACACCGGCTTTCTTGAGGTGCAGCGCCTCTGGCGCCTTGGCCATGGGCACGCCAATCAACAGGGCCGCCAGGGTGCTCAGATCCGGTTCGTGGCCCACCAGGGCTAGACGACGCCAACCGGGCCTGGGGGACAGGGGTCCGAGCCAACGCTCCAACAGCGGTAGTGGATCGGCGAGGGGAGCGAGGGCAGCGGCGATCTCCAACTCCGGAGCCAGGCCTGCATCCACCACCAGCTCAGCGGTTTGACGGGCCCTGACCAAGGGACTGCTCAGCACCAGATCACAGGTCAGATCCAGCTCGAACAGCCGCTGCAATTGCTTCGCGGTGCGCTCCCGGCCCACCGGCGTGAGGCTGCGTTTGGCGTCATCGACCCCTTCCAGGCGCTCCTCGGCGATGCCGTGGCGCAGCAGCAGCAACTCGCGTTTGCGGGACGCCATGGTCAGTGCTGCAGCTCCAGCAGGGCATGCAGCCGCAGCGAGCGAGGCTCACCCTTCTCCGGCTCCAAGGCCAGAGCAGCCCCATCCACCACAGGAGTCAGGGGCGAGCTGGAGAGGGTGTTCAACAGCCGCCAGGGCTTCCAGCCCTGCAATAAGCCCCGGGCCGTCGCGCCATCCATGGCCCATTGATAGGGAGCCTGGCCGCTGCCCAGCAGCTCGAGCTGATCGAGCCGCTCCTGAGGGGAGCGGCGACCCTCGTGCTGTTGGTTGAGGATCGCCAGACCCTGACCCCACCAGGCCAGCGAGCCCTGAACCGCTCGGGCGCCCGCCAGCTGGGCTTGCAGCTGATCCGGATTTCCCTTCACGGGCTTGGACTGAATCCGCGTCCAGGCCTGAAGGGTCTGACCCCGGCTCTGCAACGGCGAGCTGCTGAATCCCTCCGCCTCCAGCGCAGGCTGCAACAGATCAGCACCGGGGTTATCGGCGCGGCTACCCATCAACCAACCCTCGCTCTGATGGGCCCAGAGCAGAGGGCCAGAGTCAGCCGAGGCCAGCAAAGCCGGCAAAGGACCCTCCTCACGGCTGAGGGCCTGACGCAGGGCAGGGCCCAACAGGCTGCCCCAGGGGTTCTCCGCGTCATCGGCCAGCAGCTGGGCTGGATTGCTCAGCAGGGCCACGCTGCTGGCGGGCACCTGCAACTGACGCAACAGCTCATTGGCCTGGACGCCCAGGGCTGGAAGAGCGGCACGCAGCTGGGTCAGCCCCTCCACCCGCAAACCGGCGCCAGACGGGGCCAGGGCCGCCACCAGTTCAACGCCCGTGTTGCTGTCTTCAACGGGGCTCTGGGGCAAGCCCAACCATTGCTCCATGGCCTGGGGCCTGGCCGTCAACAGCGCAACGCCCTCGCCCAGTCGGCCGACCGCCTTCTGCAGGGGAGCACTGGCGGCCTGGTTGAGCTCATCAATCTGAGACACGTCCAGGGACTGCTCCAACACGCCCCGCCCAGAAGCGATCAGCACCAGATCGTCATTGATCAAGGCCGTGGCCAAGGGCTGCGGCTCCTGCCCCAGCAGGGCCCCACGGCCACTGATCAAGCCCATGCCCCGGTAGCTGCTGATCTGCAGATCGGTGCCAGCCAGGCTGCGGGTCTGCCAGAACCGCTGCAGAAAACGCCGGGCCCCCTCGTTATCGCGGCTGCGCAAGGCCAACACCCAACCCGGAGCTTCCTTGCCGCCGGGGGGCGTGAGTAGGGCAAAGCTGCTCTGATCCCCCAGCCAGGGGGAGAGCTCCGTGGCGTAATCCAGACCGGCCGCCGCAAAGGCACCATCACGGAGTCGATCAGCCGCCGCCGCGGCCAGCCGGCGCTGACGCGGTGGCGCCACCGCCCGGGCGTAGGCGGCGGGTTGATCAGGGCCCGACAGCCAATGCAGGCTCAAGGGAGCCGTGCGCGGCACGAAGCGAGCCGCCAAGGGCAGCGTTAAGGGCTGGTGCTGCAGAGCCAGTGGGCTGCGCTGCCAAAGCAACCACCATCCAGCTGCACCAAAGCTGAGCAGGGCCACCGCCACCGCCAGCAGTGCCGCCAGGAAGGGGCGGGCCTTCATGCGTTGCTACCCGAATGGCCTCATCTTTATGCATCTCTGGAACCTTTGGCACCCCTTAGGGTTCAGCCATGGCCACTCCCGTCCCCATCAGTGCCAGCGAGCTGAAGGCTCGGCTCGATGCCGGCGAACCTCTCCAACTGGTGGATGTCCGCGAGGCCATGGAGCTGGAGCTGGCTCGCCTGCAGGCCCCTGTGGTGCACCTACCCCTCAGCGAATCAGAGCGCTGGATGGAGCAGCTTGCAGGCCTGATTGATCGCGATCGCCCCGTCGTCGTGCTCTGCCACGCCGGCATCCGCAGCTGGCAATTCGGCTGCTGGTTGATGGAAGCCCAGGGTTACGAGCAGGTCTGGAACCTGCAGGGCGGCATTGACGCCTGGAGCGTCAGCGTCGACCCCAGCGTTCCCCGTTACTGAAGACACCCAGGGCACCGAGGCGGGCAGCAGCAGAGACCGTTGCTATCGATGGGCTGAATGGCTCAGCCGATGCTCCCCCTGCTGCTGCCGCTCAGGCTTTGGCGCTACTTCCGCGGGCAGCGGCTGAAGCTGATCTTGGCGGTGCTCACCGTGCTCCCCGATCCGGTGCTGATGGTGGGGATCCCGGTGTTGTTGCAGCTGGTGATCGACCGCGTCGCGGCCCAGACCCCCGCCAGTGGCATCGCCCCGCTGTTGGTCGTGCCGTGTCTCTGGCTGGCCCTGGCGGTGACCTGCAACGGCCTCTCGATCCGGCTGTTCGCGGCCTTGGGCAGCGACCTGGGCACCAACTTCCGCAAGCGCCTGTTCAGCCATCTGCTCGAGCAAGACGCCCCCGCAGGCCGCCCCCAGGAGGGGGTGGAGCAGGGACTGCTCGCCCAGCAAATCCCCACCCTGGAATCCGTGGTGGTCACCCAGTTGCCCCTGTTCACCTGGACGGCCGCCCAACTGCTGCTGGGGGTTCTGCTGCTGTTCCACAGCGATTGGCGGCTGGCCCTGGTGGCCGTCGTGCTGACGCCCCTGCTGCTGGTCTCTCAGGTGGCCTTCAGTCCCGCCCTGAGCCGGCGCGAGAACTCTCGGGTTGAGCAAGCAGGCCTGCTCTTGAGCTACGCCCAGGAGCGGCTGCGCAGCCGCGAGCTGGTGGATGTCTTCGGACTGCGCCGCAGCAGCCGCGCCGAATTCAACCGCCGCAACGGGGAACTCAAGCGGGCCGCGCAGCGCGTCGGCACCCTCTCGGGCCTGCAGAACGCCGCCCTCACCGCCTCCACCTTGCTCACCTTGGTGAGTGTGTTCGCCCTGGGCACCTGGCTGGTGCTGCAACGGCAGCTCTCCATTGGCCAACTGGTCGCCGCCATGGGGATCGCGACGGCCATGGTCAGTGGCATGTGGCAGCTGGGTGCCTCGCTGCTGCCCCTGCAGGCGGCCTCCACAGCCCTCGATCTGCTGGAGCAGCAGCTTCCCCAGCGGCGCCCGGCCACGACACCTCTGCGCGGCTTGCAGCCGCAGCCACCGGAACTGCTCCAGGGCCTCAGCCTTCAGGGTGTCTCCTTCCGCTACCCGCAAGGTGGTGGGCTGGAGAATCTGAGCCTGAGCATCCCCGCCAACAGTTCCCTGGCCTTAGTCGGCCCCAGTGGCGGGGGGAAGAGCACCGTGCTGCGGCTCCTGCTGCGGCAGATCGATCCCCAATCCGGGCAGGTGCTGGTGGATGGGGTCGACCTGGGAGCCACCGATCGGCGGGCCTGGCTGCAGCAGGTCGCCCTGGTGCCTCAAGACACCGTGCTGTTTGACCTCTCCATCGCCGACAACATTCGCCTGGGCCGGCTGACGGCCAGCGACGCCGAGGTCCACGAGGCGGCTCTGGCGGCGGAGCTGGGCGGCCTGATCGCAAGCCTGCCCGAGGGCCTCAACACCGCGGCGGGGGCCAGCGGCGGCCGTCTCTCCGGAGGACAGAAGCAGCGCATCGCCATCGCCCGGGCGATCCTGCGCAACCCCAGGCTGCTGCTGCTGGATGAGGCCACCAGCGCCCTGGACCCCACGACGGAGGAGGCCATCAATGGCACGCTGCGGAGCCTGAGCCAGGGGCGAACCGTGGTCTCTGTGCTGCATCGCCTGCGGGCAGCGGCCTCCATGGATCAGATCGCCGTGATCGATCGGGGGCAGGTGGTGGAACTCGGATCCCATAGCGCCCTGCTGGCGGCGGGCGGGCTCTACGCCTCCTTCTGGCATCGCCAGATGAGCGGCTTCAGCCTGGAGGCGGGTCAGCGGGTGCGGATCACGCCGGAGCGCCTGGCCACAATCCCGGTGTTCCAAGGGGTGGCCCCGGCCGTCCTGGAGTGGTTGGCGGCGGAGTTCGTCAGCGATCGGGTGCGCCATGGCGAGGAGGTGTTCCGCGAAGGCGACGCCCCGGATGCCTTCTATGTGGTGGTGGCGGGCACCTTGGAGGTGCTGCAGAACGACCTCTGGGGCGGCCATCCCGTCAAACAGGGCTTGGTGGAGGAAGGCGATTTCTTTGGAGATGCCGGCTTGATGGAAGACCAGCCGCGGGCGGTCACGGTGCGGGCGCGGGGGGACGGGCTGCTGCTGCGGCTGGATCGCGATCGCTTCCTCGATCTCCTGGACCGCGACCCCGACTACCGCCGCTTTTTCCTTCACTCCGCTCGAGCCAACGTCTAGGGCCCGTAGCATCCGCCCAGGTTCGTGGCTGAGCCCTGGTGCAACCCCTCCCTCGCCGGCAACAGGAGGTGCTGCAGGCCACGGTTCGCCACTACGTCGACACCACTGAACCGGTCGGGAGCCAAACCCTGGTCAAGCGCTTCGGCCTGCAGGCCAGCCCGGCCACGGTGCGCTCCGCCATGGGCGCCCTGGAGCAGCGGGGACTGCTGACCCAACCCCACACCTCAGCGGGGCGGGTCCCCAGCGAACTGGGCTACCGCCACTACGTCGACTGCCTGCTGCCCGCACCGGGGGCCGCCGCCAATCAATTGGAGCGCGAGCTCACGGGCCTGAGCCTGCAGTGGGCCGCCCTGGACGATCTGCTTCTGCAGCTCGGACAGCGCCTGGCGGATCTCACTGGCCTGATGAGCCTGATCACCCGCCCGGAAGAACCGCGCTCCAGCCTGCAGGCCGTGCGGCTGGTGCCCAGGGACGATCGGCTCCTGGTGCTGGTGGTGGAGGAAGGGGCCGCCTCCCGCTGCCTGAACTTGCGCATGCCCGCCGAGCTGGGGGCGCAGATGGGTGCCCTGGAGCGCTGGGCCTGCGAGCAACTGAGCAGCGGCGGCAGGCAGTTGAACTGGGGCTCCCTGCCGCGCCAACTCTCCAGCAGTGGCGAACTGCTGCGGCAGGGCCTAGCGAGCCATCAGCAGTCCCGCAGCAGCTCCCGCTCGGGGGCCGTCAGCCTGGGGCTGGGGGGGTTGATGCAACAGCCGGAATTCGAGCGCAGTGAGAGCCTGCGGCCGCTGCTGCAACTGGTGGAACTGGAGCCGCAGCAGGTTCTTCAGAGCACGGCCGTGCTCGAACGCGGCGGCGTCTGGATCGGCAGCGAGCATCCCCATCCCGCCCTGCGCCACTGCGCTGTGGTGCAGGCCAGCTACAGCAGCCGCAGCGGCAGCGTGGGCCATGTCGCCCTGATTGGCCCGATGCGCATGGCTTACGCCACAGCCCGATCAGCCGTTCAGGCCGTGGCGGCCTATCTCGACCGACTGCTGGGCTAGCCGCCCAAGGCGCTGCCGAGGCGATCGGCCACGGTGTTCACGTCCTTATCGCCACGGCCCGAGAGGTTGAGCACCACCTCGGTGCCAGGAGCCAGGGTGGGGCAGAGCTTGTCGAGCCAGGCGAAGGCGTGGGCCGTCTCCAGGGCGGGGATGATCCCCTCCAGTTGGCACAGCAGCTGCAGCGCCTCGAGCGCTTCGGTATCGGTGACAGCGCCGTACTCCGCGCGGCCGATGGTTTTCAGGTAGCTGTGCTCCGGACCCACGCCCGGGTAATCAAGACCGGCGCTGATCGAGTGGGCTTCCTGCACCTGGCCTTCGCCGTCCTGCAACAGCAGGCTCATGGCGCCATGGAGCACACCCACGCGGCCCTCGGTGATGGTGGCGGCATGGCGACCGGTCGCC
>JBMSIW010000060.1:0-12031 GCA_049418265.1 Vulcanococcus sp. | reverse complement strand
GGAGCGAAGCATGGCTGCGGCAGTGTCGTAGCAGCAACCTACCGAGCGGCCTGGCGGGCTTTGATCAGCCCTGGGGGCTCAGGCTTTCGAGCTGACGGCGCACGTCATCGATGGCCTGGTTCAGTTGTTGCACCTTGTCCTGCAGATCCGTCTCCTGGACCGCGCCGCCGTCCATGGAGGGGTCGAAGACCTGCTCTTCATGCTCCGCCAGGCGGCTCAGCCGCAGGCTGCGCTGCTGGCGGGTGTTCTGTTGACGCTCCTCAGCCTTGGTGTAGAGCCACCAGGCAAGGCCGGCGGCCCCGAGCACGGCGCCGGCGAGCAGAGTGCCCAGAGAGCTGGATCCGCTGTCTCGGTTCGCCATTGCCGCGGCTGCTGGGGATGAACTGCGCTCAGCCTACGAAGCTCGGCTGCAACTGGCCATAGAGGCGCTCCGCTGCGTCACCGAGCCCCGGCAGGATCCGGTTGGACCCATCCAGTTCGGCATCGATGCAACCGGTGTAGAGGGTCAGATCGGGGTAGCGCTCACCCAGACGCTTCAGGCCGGGGCTCGCAGCAAGCGCTGTGATCACCCGCACCCGGGGCCCCAGCACCCCTTTGGCTTCCAGTCGCTCAAGCACCTGCAACAGGGTGCCGGCCGTGGCGACCATCGGTTCAAACACCAAGACACCAGCGTTGGCAGGGATCTGCTCCGGTAAGCCGTCGAGGTAACAGGCGCTCGTGCCAGTCGCGTCTGGCGTCGTGAAGCCGAGGTGCGCCACGGCGGCGTTGGGCAGCACCGGCCGCGCGCCTTCCCACAGGCCAAGTCCGGCCCGAAGCACCGGGATCGCCAGCATCGGAATCGAGCCATCCACGATCGTTCCTTCCGTGCTGGCCAGGGGCGTCTGCACCTGGACGCGTTGGTATGGGATCCAGTCGCGCATGGCCTCGTAGGTCAGCCAGCGCCCCAGTTCCGCCATGGCCGTGGCAAACAGGGCCGGCGGTGTCTGCTGATCGCGCAGCAAGGTCAGCCAATGGCCGATCAGGGGATGGGGTGGAACCACGACCCGCAGGGTCTTGCTCATGGGTCGCGCTGCGGCGGCTGCCTGCAATAACTTGAGCGCCCCAAGTTAAAGGTGCAGTGTTGAACCTTGCTCCGCTGCCAATGACGGTTCTCCAGCGCGTGGTGCAACTGGCACGGCGGTTCGTGGTGCTGCTGCTTCCGCTGGCCCTGGTGCTTTCTGCCGCGGTTCCGCCTGCTTGCGCGATCACCGCACCGGAACTGCGCGGTCAGCGCAGTGCCAAAGATCTGCAGCCCGATATGCATGGCCGCAACCTGCAGCAGCAGGAGTTCCTCAAGGCCTCGCTGGAGGGGTTTGATCTGAGCGAATCGGATCTGCGCGGTGCCGTGTTCAACACCGCCAACCTGCAGAACGCAAACCTCCATGCCGCGGATCTGGAGGATGCCGTCGCCTTTGCCACCCGCTTTGACAACGCCGACCTCAGCGACGCGGTGCTGCGCAACGCGATGTTGATGAACAGCAAGTTCACCGCAGCGGTGATCGACGGGGCCGACTTCACCGATGCCGTTCTGGACCTGCCTCAGCAGAAGGCCTTGTGCGCACGGGCCAGTGGCGTGAATCCCCGCACGGGTGTCGAAACCCGCGAAAGCCTGGCCTGCCGCTGAGGCACCACTTACATTCAGTGTTCCGGTTCCCCTGGGGATCAGCCAGGGGAGGAAACGGGGAAAGACCGGTGCGAATCCGGCACTGTCCCGCAGCTGTAAAGAGATCTGAGCCCATTCGTGCTCCCCGGTCTCCAGTCAGAACGCCCGCCGGATCACGCAAACCAAACCTGGCGCGGACCAGATCCTCCTGATGTTGAAGCGTTTTGGGCTGCTTGCAGCCTTGCTCCCCCTGGCTGCCGCACCGGCTCTGGCCCATCACCCGATGGAGTCCATGGGTCTGGAGCCGACCGCGCTGACGGGCCTGATCAGCGGTCTGGCCCACCCCGTGCTGGGGCCAGACCACCTGCTGTTCTTGCTGGTGTTGGGTCTGGTGGGCTGGCAGCGCTCCCTGCGTTCGGCCCTCGTCCTCTTGGCGGTGGGTCTGGGCGGCAGCGCCCTGGGCCTGCTGGTGCCTGGCCTTCCTGGCATGGAGCTGCTGGTCTCCCTGTCCCTGGTGCTTGAGGGTCTGGTGCTGAGCGGCCGCCTCAACCCCGCTCTGCTGGTGCCTGCCTTCGCGCTGCACGGCTACGTCCTGAGTGCCTCGGTCCTGGGCTGGGAGGCCACACCGATCGCGACCTATTTCGCCGGTCTTCTTCTCTCGCAGGCCTTGCTCCTGGCCATCAGCCTGCGCCTGGTGAGCCGCGGCCTGAGTGCCGTGAACCGCCAGTGGATCGCTGGCCTTCTGGTGGGCATCGGCGCTGCCTTCACCTGGTCCAGCCTGGTCCCTTGACCATGACCTCTGAAGCGACCGGGCGTCTGCCGGTCACGGTGGTCACGGGATTCCTCGGTGCCGGGAAATCCACGTTGCTGCGCCACCTGCTCTTGAACAGCGGCCTGCGCCTGGCGGTTCTGGTCAATGAGTTCGGCGAAGTCGGCATCGATGGCGACCTGATTCGCAGCTGCGGCTTCTGCCCCGATGACGAGGTCGACGGGCGCGTTGTCGAGCTCGCCAATGGCTGCCTGTGTTGCACCGTTCAGGACGAGTTCCTGCCGACCATGCAGCAGCTGCTGCAGCGCTCTGACCAGCTCGATGGGATTGTTGTCGAGACCAGTGGCCTGGCCTTGCCTCTGCCCTTGGTCCAGGCCTTCCAGTGGCCTGAGATCCGCACCCGCACCCGGATCAGTGGTGTCGTCACCGTGGTGGATGGTGAGGCCCTCGCCGCCGGCAGTGTCGTGGGTGATCCCGCCGCCCTTGAGGCCCAGCGCCAGGCCGACCCCAGCCTCGATCACCTCAGCGACATCACCGATCTTTTCCACGATCAGCTTGAGGCTGCTGATCTCGTCTTGATCAGCCGTGCCGATTGCCTGAGCAGCGATCAGCTCGAGAGCGTGAAGGAGCAACTCCGGCCCCATCTGCGTGCCTCAGTCAGCCTCCTGCCCAGTGAGCGCGGCCAGGTGCCTGCCGCCGAGTTGATGGGCCTCACCCGCCCTGAGCACCACGATCACGCTCACGAGCATCACGATCACGACCACGACCACGACCATCACCATCACCAGCACGAGCACGAGCATCACGACCACAGCCACGTGGCGATGCAGTCGGCGGTGTTGCGCTTGCAGGCCGTGACGAGCCGCCAGCAGATCGAGGCAGCCCTACCGGGCTTGATCGCCTCTCAGCAGTTGCTCCGCTTGAAGGGTCGCGCCTGGCTGCCGGGTAAGGCTGTACCGCTGCAGATCCAGGCGGTCGGCCCGCGGCTGGAGTGCTGGTTTGACAGTGGTTTTGGCGGTGAACGTCCCAGCAGCGATGGTCTTGAGCTGGTGGCGCTGGGCCTGGAGGTGGATTCCGCTGCCCTGCAGCGTCAGTTGGAGGCCGCCTGCGCGCTTTGACAGCGTCGGGTCCTCGTCAGGCTCAATCCAGCGGAAATTCGCCCTTGGCGCAGACCCCATCCCAGCAGAGGGCCTGGGGTTCGGCCCAGCGGGGGGAGACCACCCGTCGCACGCCCGTGGGCTCAATCAGGCTGATCTGCCCGCGGCCATCGCTGCGGAATTCCAGACGCTGCTGACCCACGTCCAGCCACCAGTGCTCACCGGCGCGCTGAATGGTCATGGTGCAGTCCCGCCAGGGATCTGAGCCGAGGCGGCATTGCAGTGGCAGGCGCAGCGTCGGTTGTGCCCAGGCGGCCGCCGCCGAGAGCACCAGGCCTGCGCCCAGGGCCAGGGCGCGGCAGCTGAATGTCGCTTGAGGCCAGGCCAGGGTCCGCGTTGCGGCTCAACTCCAACCTGACCAGAGCTGAGGGGGTGTGGCGGCCGGCCTGCCAAGATTTAACAAACCTCGTGGAGCTCAGGTGCCCCTCTTCTCCGCCCGTGTGCTCGTCTCGCTCAGGCCTTCGGTGCTCGATCCCGCCGGTGAAGCCACCCGTGCGGCCGCATCGCGCCTTGGCGTGGATGGCATCAGCAAGCTGCGCATCGGCAAGGCGGTTGAGGTGGAGCTGGAGGCCCCGAATGCCCAGGTGGCCCGCGAGCAGCTGGAGTTACTGAGCGATCGCCTGCTGGCGAACCCTGTGATTGAGAACTGGACGCTCGAGCTCAAGGACGACACCTCGGCGGGAGCCTGATCGATGACACTTGGCGTCGTTGTTTTCCCGGGTTCCAACTGCGATCGGGACGTGCAGTGGGCTGCTCAGGGATGCCTGGGCATCGAGACCCGGTTCCTATGGCATGAGGAGCGCGATCTCAGCGGTCTTGATGCCGTCGTGGTGCCCGGCGGCTTCTCCTATGGGGACTATCTGCGCTGCGGCGCCATTGCCCGTTTTGCACCGGTGCTCGAGGAAGTGGCGGCCTTTGCAGAGCGTGGTGGTCGGGTGCTGGGCATCTGCAACGGCTTTCAGGTCCTGACGGAGATGGGGCTGCTGCCGGGCGCTCTGACCCGCAATGAGAAGCTCCATTTCATCTGTGAACCCACCGATCTGCGGGTCGAGCCGGGCCCTTGCAGTTGGCTGCAGGGCTACAACACCGGCGAAGTGGTGAACTTCCCAATTGCCCACGGTGAGGGGCGCTATCAGGCAGACCCTGAGCTGCTGAAGTCCCTGGAGGACAACGGCCAGGTGGTGCTGCGCTACAGCCGCAATCCCAACGGTTCCGTGGGTGATGTGGCGGGACTCTGCAACCAACAGGGCAACGTGCTGGGACTGATGCCTCATCCGGAGCGTGCCTGTGATTCGGCCACCGGTGGTGTCGATGGTCGCCGCCTGTTTGCCAGCCTTCTCGGTTGAGGGTGTTGCGGCGGCGTGAGCTGCTGCAGTGGGCCTGGGCCACAGGCCTGAGCACACCGTTCTTGCCGGCGGTGGTGCGGGCAGGGGTCTCGGCCTCTGCCTTGATTCAGCCGCCTCCACTCAAACCTGGTGCCCGGATTGCAGCCCTGGCGCCGGGCACCTGGCTTGAGCGCGATGATCCGCTGATCACAGCTCTCCAGCAGCGCTGCCGCAGCCAGGGCTGGCAACTGTTGACCCCGCCAGAGCTCTGGGGCCGCTGGCGCTGGTTCTCCGGCCAGGACGATCAGCGCGAGGCGGCCCTGCGTCAAGCCTGGTCGGATCCCAGTATTGATGCGCTGTTCTGCGTCGGGGCCGGTTGGGGCACGGCGCGGGTGCTGGAGCTGGGCTGGAGCATTCCGGCCAAGCCTCGATGGTGCGTGGGCTTTTCCGATGGCTCAGCCCTGTTGCTGGCCCAGCTGGCCGCCGGCAGCAGCGGCGGTATCCACGGCTGGTTCGGCGGTGAGGCGTCCCAGTGGCAACGCCTGGTGGCGTTGTTGGAGGGGCGGACGGTGGAGCCCTTGATCGGCCGTGGCGTTCAGGGCGGAACGGCCACGGGACCACTGGTGGTGAGCAATCTCACCATCGCGACCAGCTTGATCGGCACGCCCTGGTTGCCGCCCTTGAAGGGAGCCATCCTGGTGCTCGAGGACACCGGTGAAGCCCCCTACCGCATTGATCGCCAACTCACCCAATGGCGCAGCAGCGGGCTGCTCGATGGCATCGCGGGCCTTGGCCTGGGTCGCTTCAGCTGGGCCAAGGACGACGTGCTGCCTGGGGACTTCAGCATGGAGGAGATCCTCCTGGAGCGTCTGACGCCATTGGGTGTTCCCCTGGTGCGGGATCTGCCGGTGGGCCATGGCCTGCCGAATCAAGCCTTGCCCCTTGGGCGCCCCGCCAAGCTTGATGGTGCCAGTGGTCGTTTAAGCCTGCTTTGAGGGCAGGCACAAAAAAAGGGGCCTTTCGGCCCCCAGTGGATCACCAAGCGCAGGGCTCAGTTGACGGCAGCGAAGAACTCCTTGCTCTTCACGGGGTCGGGGTTCATGGTCTTCTCGCCGGGGGTCCAGTTGGCGGGGCACACCTCGTCGGGGTTGTTGCGGATGTGCTGGAAGGCCTGGAGCAGACGCAGGGTCTCGTCGACGCTGCGGCCCACGGGCAGGTTGTTGATGGTGCTCTGCATGATCACACCATCGGGATCGATGATGAACAGACCGCGCAGGGCCACGCCGGCGTCCTCATCGAGCACCTCGTAGGCACGGGCGATGTCCTTCTTCAGGTCGGCCACCAGGGGGTAGGCGATATCGCCGAGGCCGCCGTTTTTGCGGTCGGTCTGCACCCAGGCCAGGTGGGAGAACTGGCTGTCCACCGAGACGCCCAGCACTTCGCAGTTGCGGCTGGAGAACTCGCTGTAACGATCGGAGAAAGCGGTGATCTCCGTGGGGCAGACGAAGGTGAAGTCGAGGGGATAGAAGAACAGCACCACGTACTTGCCGCGGTACGAGGAGAGGGTCACATCCTTGAATTCCTGATCCACCACGGCGGTGGCGGTGAAGTCAGGAGCTTGAAGACCGACGAGCCTCGACATAGTCAGAGAAAAGGTGGTGGGAGACAGGGCAGCGGCATGCGCCAAGGGCCAACCCGTAAGCGGACCGACTACCAGTTGTCACCGCAACAATTTATCACGCTTCAGCGGCGCACTGGCTTCGCCATAGGCTGATCCCATCTACCAGCGCCGTCGCGATGGCTTGGGATCCTTCCCTGCTGCGGAAATACAACACCACCGGCCATTTTCGCCTGCTCAACCAGTTGCGCGGCGAGCTCAAGGACCAACCGATTCAAAGGCCTCTGGCGACCCGCCGCCCTGAGGTGACCAGTCGCCGGGCTGTGCGCCGCCGCGACGAGGTCGAATCGCCCGTACCTGCACCGGTGGTGCGTTCGGCCCCAGCCCCCGTGCGTGTTCGTCAGCAGAGCGAGCCACCGGCGATCACCAGCTTTGATCCGATCGTCACGGTGCCGGTCTTGATCGATGCGTTCAACGATCAGGACTTCTGAACGCGCCGGCCCCAAGGCTTGAGCATCGCGTCCCGAGCCGTTTCAATGCAGGGTCGGTGTTCAGTGCAGGGTGATGCCTGATCCCAAGCCAGAGCTTGAGCTGCAGTTCAAGGAGGAAATCCCTGAGCTCAGCGCTGAGCCTGCCCAGATTCCCGTCGCCGAAGCCGCTCCTCTGGTTGCGCCTACCCAGAGTCAGCCACCGGCCGCTGACGCTGAAACGCCCCTGCCCCTCAGCCTGCTCAAAGCACTGATGGAGAAGCTGGCGGCTTTTCAAGGCAGTGATCGAGGCGATCTCCTGACCACCGCCAAATTGCTTGCCCTGGCTTTGCTGGCCGGGATTTTGCTGAAGCTGGCGGGCGGCACCCTCGAAGCGATTGACTCTGTCCCACTCCTGGGCGGGCTGTTGGAATTGGTCGGCTTGGTGAGCGCCTTGAGCTTTCTCTCACGCAACGCCCTCAAGCAACAAAAGCGGGTGGAATTGCTCAGCCGAATTCAACGGCTCAAAGAGCAGGTCCTGGGTCGCTGAGGCCTTCAGCCTGGATTCGTTACAAAGCCTGTTGTTCCTTAAGAAACGGCAAGCTGCTGGGCTAACTGTTCTGAAGTGGCAGTGCTTGCGGCCGGATGACTGAAGCGATCGATCGTCCCTTGAAGGTTCTCGTTGCTGACGATGAAGAGAACATTCGCCGCATCCTGGAAACCCGTTTGGTGATGCTCGGCCATGAGGTGGCCCTCGCCGAAAACGGTGCTCAGGCCCTTGAGCAATTCCGCGGCTTTGATCCGGATGTCGTGGTCCTCGACGTGATGATGCCGGAGCTCGATGGCTTTGCCGTCACCGAGCGCATCCGTGCCCAATCCGAGGTGCCGATCATCCTGCTGACGGCCCTGGGCGATGTGGCTGACCGCATCACAGGCCTGCAGCTGGGCGCTGATGACTACATGGTCAAGCCCTTCAGCCCCAAGGAGTTGGAGGCCCGCATCCGCTGCGTGATGCGCCGCGTCGCCTATGGGATCAGCAACGGTGTCACCGGTCCTGGGCGCACCGCCCATGTGGTCGTGGTTGGCGATCTGAGCATCGACTTCAACAAGCGCCAGGCGCACCGGGGCGACGAGCGCATTCGTCTCACCGGCATGGAATTCAACCTGCTGGAGTTGCTGATCAGCCGTTCCGGCGAACCGATCAGCCGCCTCGACATGCTCGAGAAGGTCTGGGGCTACAAGCCGGAGCGCTCCTCCGATAGCCGCGTGGTGGATGTCCACATCTCCAGGCTGCGGGCCAAGCTCGAGGATGACCCCGAGAACCCCGAGCTGATCCTGACGGCTCGAGGCCTGGGCTACATGTTCCAGCGGATCCCCCAGGCCCTCGAAGTGGTCAACGCCTAGGAGCCGGCGAACTGATCGATCTGCTCAAGAACGAAGCTCAGGTTGTCCTCCCAGCTCAGACCTGAGCTTTTCGTCGGCTTAAAGCTGTGGTCACCAGCGCTGACCCAGCTCACCTGGATGCTCTTGGCCAGTCCATAGCCCTCGACCTCGCCGCGCTTTCCAAAGCTGTCCCGTTCCCCCTGCAGGATCAAACAGGGGGTCTTGAGGGTTTGCAGGTGCTCGGTGCGCAGCTTGTCTGGTTGTCCAGGAGGGTGGAAGGGATAGCCCAGGCAGATGCCACCCTGCACGCCCGCTTCCGTAGCCACCTGATCGAGGATCAGGCTCGCGATCCGGCCCCCCATGGATTTGCCGCCGATCCAGAGGGGCATCCCATCAGCTGCGGCAGCGCGAACCTCCGCTTCAAAAGCACTGATCAAGGTCGGCAGTCGATCTGGTGCGGTCTTCTTGCCGCTCTGCACGCTGCGGACCATGTAGGGGAAGTTGAAGCGCACGACGCGCCAGTGGCGCTGCGCTAATCCATCCGCGATCTGGTTCATGAATGGGCTCTCCATCGGTGCACCAGCGCCATGGGCCAGCACCAACGTGGCTTTGGCGTTGCTTGCTCCATCGATCCGTCGCTCGAACTGCACGTGGTCTGATGCCAGCTGCATTGACTGTTGCAGAACATCCCCTCACCAGAGCAGGAGTACCAGTAGAGATCCAATCAGCGCGTAAAACATGCCTTCCATGGGTCCTCCATCAGGCCAGCTTGTTGCTTAGCGATCTTCCAGAGCTGTGGTGTGCCGCATCACCTCTGATCGCCGTTTCGAACTCTCAGCGTTGGCGAATCAGCGGCGCTGAATGACGACTCAGATCTGCCTTGATGCAGCTGATTGGCAGGGGAGTTTCAGTTCCCATCTCGAAACTTGAGCGCCACATCGCCATCAGCAGATGTTCAGCAGACCTGGCCCGCAGTGGCCAAAACCTGTGGTCTTGCTCTGTGTGCTGTTGTGCGTCGACCTCCCGCCGGCGATGGCTCAGCCCTGGCGACTTCCCTATGCGAGCGAGCCTCCGTTTATTCCTGTTCTTGATCTGTTCGGAACAGAAGGCAGCGGCTTGATCCTTGGCGCTGCGGAAGTGCTGAGTGGTCTTCCTGCACCTGTGACCCTTGGCAATGCGACGTTTGTGCCTGCGGTGAGTTGGGATGGACAGACGAGCGATGCCTTCACCCGCTTCCGCGGTGATGTCCTGATCCGCCGCGGCGATCTCTACATCGGTCGCCAGGCCGTCGGCGCCACTCTGCAACGTCAAGGCTCAGCCCTGGAGCTGTTGACTCTGACAACCACTCAACTGGGTGAATCGCAGCAGCTTCAGGGCCAACAACTGCAAACCCAGGCTGAAGCCATCCAGGTGTTGGCAGGGGCATCTGAGCAAGCCGGACAAGTCCTGCAGCAACACAGCGAAAGTCTTGCGGCCCATGGTCAGGCGATTGGGGCGTTGCGCACCGATGTGGATCGGATTGATCGCAACATGCAGAACCTGGGCTCAGGCGTCGCTGGTTCGACGGCCCTGGCAGCAGCGCTCACACGCATGCCCATGGATCTCAATGGAGCACCCCTGGCCTGCGGTGTCGGGACGGGCGGCTACAGCAGTCGTTATGCGATGGCCTTGGGTTGCACGGTCGAGTTGACGCCTGCGCTGGCCCTCAATGGTGGTGGTGCCTACCTCTTTGGTGGTGCTTCGAATTACGGGGCCGGTTCCCTGTCCAATGTGGCTGGGGCCCTGGGACTGGTGTATCGCTTTGGGGTGAAGGGGATCCCCGCTGCTGCGGGGGCGGTCGCCGAACGGCTTCAACGGGATCTGGCACTGACCAAGGATGCGAACACGCTCATGGCCGCCGAGCTCCAAGAGCTCAAGGCACGGCTGGCGACGTTGGAGCAGGTGGCACAGCAGCGATGAACTACTTCAGGCAGATCTCGAGCTCGATTACTGCAGATGCGCCCCAGTCGCAGATCACCAGAAGAAACCGCCAAAGACTCGGCAGGCCTTTCACTGCAAATCATGGGCGACCAGCAGCGCGTCACCGCCAATTCCTACTGGCAGGTGTTGTCAGAGCAGCACAGCGAGCAGATTCAAGGGGGAGGCCGCAGACGGCGCGACCAGAACACGCAAACCAGCTCTCAGGGCCTGGCGGGAAAACGCACGCTCAATACCGCAATCAACAACATGTTTGTGCAGATCAATATCGCCATGTACTTCGTCTTTGGCGGCGAAAACGTCTCGGTTTTTGGGATGCAGAATAACGCGGCTGAGAACGAAGTGTTCTTCAAGGTGACCTAGACAAGCCAGGCTCGGCATCGCTGCAGAAGTGCTGCCGAGTCCTCCGCTCGGAGTGGACCATCCAACACTTCGAGGGTGGGTCACCCCACACATCCTCACTAGGTGAACTTCATGACTACTCTTGCTCTGATTGAAGATCGTCACGCAGAGATGATCACTGGCGGCGGCTTGCCTGACTTCTACTACAAGCCCACCATTTCCAAGTCCTACAGCAAGTCCTACACCAAGTTCGAACAAGACAATACCAGCAACGTTAATACCACCTACACACCCGGCTGGCTCAGCTGGTCTGCCTTCGGCAACGAAGTCAACGTTAGCCAGATTAACGCTGTAAACAGCGGATTTGGTGCTTGATTCATTTTTGCGCAGTCATTCTTTCTGAATGCGCAAGTGGGAAGCAGTCTCTGTGCTGCTTCCCTTTTCCTTTCATCACTCTTCAAAATGAAACAACTCGATGATCGCCAGGCTGAGTTGATCTGTGGTGGGGTTCTGCCCTCTCAATTTGGCATTCAGATTGGCAACTCGACTACCGTCGCAACGGGAGGCGTGTATGTCTCGCCAATGGTAAAAGTAACCCCTGTGACCCAGCTGAATAATAGCACGATTGTTTCTGCCTATGGTGGATACAAGTCGGTTTTCAGCGCCAACATTGATAGTTTCCAGTTTAATGGAATTGCGTAGATGTCTTTGTAAACCTCTAATGTAGTAAATGGCACTGCCGCGATGCTTCTTCCTTTGATTGCTGAAGGGCGACAGCGATTCGTTGCTTGGTTTCAAGCACATAAGAGCTTCTTAAAGCGTGAACCCTGTGTTCGTCAGCTTGCTGAAGAGGATTGCGGAGCGGCCTGCATCGCAACGATTGCCCAGTGCCATGGAGCAATTTTGCCGCTGGGTCTCATTCGTGAGGCCGTTGGCACCACGGCCCATGGCACCACCCTCTTGGGTCTGCGGCGAGGAGCAGAGCAGCTCGGTTTCCATGCCCGCGCAGCGAAGGCCGATGACCAACTCTTGCGTCGACTTGAGGAAGTTCCCCTCCCGATGATCTGCCACTGGCAGGGCAACCATTGGGTTGTGCTCCATGGACGCGTCAAGGACAAGCTGCTGATCGCAGATCCTGCTGTCGGTCTCCGTGAGCTCAGCGATGAGGTGTTTTTAAGCGGCTGGTCAAATCGGGTGATCCTCTTGCTTGAACCCGATGCTGCCCGACTCGGCAAACGTGACACTCCAGAGAATCGAGGGCTGCAGATCTTTAAGGACCTTCTGATTCCCTTCAAACCTCTCCTCGGTCAGGTCCTTGCCCTCAATGTGGTCATCGGTGTTTTGGGACTCT
>JBMSIW010000059.1:0-12325 GCA_049418265.1 Vulcanococcus sp. | reverse complement strand
GTGAACCTGGTCACAGATCGGGCCGAGTGGGCCAACGGCGTGTTGCTGCGGGCCGTGGCCATGCCGGGTGAGCCTGAGCGGGTTGGAGCAGGCCCGGCTTTGCTCGCAAGGCGTTTCGGGCTCGATCGCAGCCATGACAGCCAGCGCGCTGATCCCGCCCATGGGCTGTGGCTGGCACCGAAGCCGGCAGCTCTTGCTGCGCAGGGGGCTTTCGGCTTGATGCAGACCACCCGTATCGGCATCAGCCAAGGGCAGGACCTCCCCTGGCGCTGGTACCTGCGCAGCAGCCGCAGCGTGAGCAGACGGGCCAAGGGAGATCGCACCCCACCCCGATCTGAGGCCTTTGACGTGGCCTGCTGCGCTGCGGGCTTCTAGCCTGAGGCTGAGGATTGCCACAGACCTTGAGCGACTGGACCCATCGCCACGTCCTGGATCTGGCGGCCTTCTCGCTCGAGGATTACTCCACCGTTTTGGAGCTGGCGCAGCGTTTCCGCGCGATGCCCACCAGCGGCGCCCGCAAGTTGCCCGCTCTGCAGGGCAAGCTCGTCACCACCCTGTTTTTTGAGCCCAGCACGCGGACCCGCAGCAGCTTCGAGCTGGCGGCGAAGCGTCTCTCCGCTGATGTTCAGAGCTTCTCGCCATCGTCCAGCTCCCTGAGTAAGGGCGAAAGCCTTCTCGACACTGTGCGCACCTATGTGGCGATGGGGGCCGATCTGCTGGTGGTGCGTCATCGCTGCACCGGGGTGCCGGCCACCCTGGCCCATGACCTCGAGCTCAGTGGTGATCGGGTCGCAGTGCTCAACGGGGGCGATGGCCTCCATAGTCATCCCAGTCAGGGCCTGCTCGATCTCTTCTCCCTGGCACGGCACTTCAGTCCGCAGAGCCCCGGCCCCGAGGCGCTGCGCGGTCGGCGGATCGTGATCGTTGGCGACATCCTGCACTCCAGGGTGGCCCGCTCCAATCTTTGGGCCCTGACGGCTTGCGGTGCGGAGGTGGTCTTGTGCGGACCTGCCACCTTGCTGCCCCAGGCCTTTGATGCCTTTGTGGACGCCCCGCCGCCAGGCCTTGCCGCCGATCCCGTGGCCCAGCGCGGCCGCATTCGCGTGGAGCGCAACCTCGATCAGGCCCTGGTGGGTGCGGATGCGGTCATGACCCTGCGGCTGCAAAAGGAGCGCATGAACCAGAACCTGCTCACCAGCCTGGAGAGCTATCACCGCGCCTATGGCCTGACCCACGAGCGGCTCCAGCGTTGTGGATCAACGATTCCCGTGTTGCATCCCGGGCCAGTGAACCGGGGTGTCGAGATGAGTGGGGCGTTGCTGGATGACCCCAGCTACGCGCTGGTGGAGGAGCAGGTCACCAACGGGATCCCGATCCGGATGGCTCTCCTCTACCTGCTGGCCGCCTCTTGAAGCTCGCTCCTAGAGCAGCTTGAACCCTTCGAGGAGTAGGCCGTAGCAGAAGCCCAGGCGGCTCATATCCAGCAATTGCAGGCCTAGCTGATCCGTGCGATGCCGCAGGAGGGGGCCGCGTAGGCGAATGGCCAGTTCCATCACGGCCACGCAGATCAGAGCTGCCGGAGGATCCAGGAAGGCCTGGGCGCCGGTGAGCGTGCCGATCCCGTTGCCGATCAGGAAGGTGCTTAGCAGCACGATCAGCAGTAAGGAGAGCCGCCGCCAGGGATTGCCGGCCCAACGCTCCAGCCGAGGCCAGGCTCCGCCCAGGTTCTGCTGGAGCCGGGTGCGCTGTGGTGGGGGCAGGAGCGTCAGAGGGAGCGACAGCGGGGCACTGCGGTGATGTTTAACGCAAGGCCATGAAAAAAGCCCGGGTTTCCCCGGGCTCCTTTCAGCTCAGTGGCCCTCAGCTGTCGGCGTCTTTGGCCTTGCGGGAACCCTTGCCTTCCAGGAGCTCCAGCAGAGCCTCCATCTGGGCCATCACGCCGCGCACTTCGCCGGCTTCAGGCAGGAGGCCGTCCTCCATCACGCCCTGATGCATCTCGCGCAGTTCTTGGCGGATGTAACGCAGGTGACTCACCACCTGCTCGCGCTTCGACTGCGACATGAGCGGTAAAGGTTTCGAAAGCTAAACCCTTTTACCCCATCAGCCTTTAGCAGAGACTGCGCAGCGGCCAGCAAGCCAAACCCCACAAGGGCTGTCGGGCGTGCTGCGAGCCAGTAACTGAGCAGGCCCAGACTCGCCAAGGTGCGTTTGCGAGGCAGGCCGCGTAAAGGCCTCGCCGGCTTCACTTCTGACCGAATTTGGCCTTCGCCTCGTCGAAGAAGGCCTCGTCGATCTGCTCCATGCCGGCTTCGCTGGCCAGGGCTTCAATGCGTTTGCGGGCTGCGGGCCGCACGAAAAAGGGGATCTCCTTGAGCTTGGCCTCAGCTTCTGGTTTCCAGTTCATGGCCAGCCCTGGAGGGGGTTTTCACGGGTGGATGGAGAATAGGGGACTCGAACCCCTGACCTCTGCGGTGCGATCGCAGCGCTCTACCAGCTGAGCTAATTCCCCGAGGAGCCCAGGAAAATCCCTGTCCTGGCCAGAACTTATCAGTCTTTCAAGGCCATGACCGATTCCCCAGCTATCACCCCGGACCTGATCGCCTCGCAGACGGAGACATCCGTGGCCGAGTTGGCTCGGCGGCTGGAAGACGACGACTACCCGAACCCCTTTGCGGGTTTGCAGGACTGGCATCTGCTGCGCGCCGTTGCCATACATCGACCGGATCTCGCCAGGCCCTACGTCCACCTCGTGGATCAAGAGCCCTTTGATGAGGACTGAGTGAGGACTGAGTCAGCGCTCCCAGTGGACCTCGATCCCCTTGCCGGACGGCGGGTCCTGGTCGGTATCAGCGGCAGCATCGCGGCCGTCAAGGTGCCGGCACTCGTCAGTGCCCTGGTGAAGCGCGGCGCTGAGGTGCGCTGTGTGCTCACCCCCAGTGCGGCGGCCCTGGTGAGTCCTGTGGCCTTGGCCAGTCTCAGCCGTCAGCGGGCCTACCTCGATGCCGACCAGTGGAGTCACACCGCCGCGCGCCCTCTGCATGTGGAATTGGCGGAGTGGGCTGAGTTCGTGCTGGTGGCGCCCCTGTCGGCCACCACGCTGGGGCGCTGGATTCATGGCCTGGGGGACACCCTGTTGGCTTCCGTGCTGCTCGCCACTGAGGCGCCGGTCTTAGCGGCCGCCGCCATGAATACGGCGATGTGGAGCTCCCCAGGGGTCGTGGGCAACTGGGAGACGCTTGCGGGTTTTGAGCGAGTCCTGCCCCTCGGCCCTGCCGAAGGTCTACTGGCTTGTGATCGACAGGGCACGGGGCGCATGGCAGAGCCCTCCCTGGTGCTGTTGGCCTTGGAATCTCTCGCCAGTTGGGGCTGGCAACGCGATTGGCGAGGGCGTCGTCTTTTGGTGACCGCCGGTCCGACGCGGGAATGGCTGGATCCAGCCCGCTGCATCACCAACCCGAGTACGGGTCTGATGGGCGTGATGCTCGCCCAAGCAGCTCGCCTCCGGGGTGCTGCGGTGGATCTGGTGCATGGACCTCTGCAGCTCGATGCCGCTTGGTTGGAGGGGCTCTCATGCCATCCGATCGAGACCGGTGAGGAGCTGCAGGATGCCCTGGCGGCCTTGCAGCCCCAAGCGGATGCCATTGCGATGGCCGCGGCAGTGGCCGATCACCGCCCCTCAGTGCGCTTTGAGCACAAGGGTGAGAAGGAGCGCCTCGCAGAGGCTCTGACGGCCCCATGGCAGCCCGTGCCCGATCTGCTCGCTCAGATGGTGCAGCGTCGTTGCTCGCCGCAGCCGATTCTGGGCTTCGCGGCCCAGAGCGGCGATGTGTTGCCGCAGGCACGCCTCAAATTCCGGCGCAAGGGCTGCGATCTGCTTTTCGCCAATGCCATCGATCAACCTGGCAGCGGCTTTGGCTCAAGCACCAATGCTGGGTGGTTGCTGGGGCCCGGTGAGGACTGCAGGGTTCTCGAGCCGATGGGCAAGTTGGCTTTGGCCCATCAGTTGCTCAGTGCCCTGGCTGAGCAACTGGCCCTGGCTCAGCAACTGAACGAGGTCAACGGCAGGAGCGCTTAAGCGGCCAGAGCCGAATCGGAGTCTCCGCTCTGCAGGAGATCCATGAAGGTGCGCAGCTGCAGCCGCGGGATGTACGGCCAGCCGCCGCTCTTTTCCATGCCCTGCAGCAGGCTGAAGAGCTCGCCGCGATCCGAGGGAAGGCTGGATCGGAACGCTCCGTCCTGGATCGTGCGGTGCAGCTCCTCAATCCTGCGTAGGAGCAGCAGCAGCGCCTGCGGTTCGCCGGAGACCTCGTTGGCCAGTTCCTGCAAGCTTTCAAGCTCCGAGCTCAGCCGTGCTTCCCAATCCCCGCGGGCAAGGCTGTCTGCGATCTGGGAGTTGGTGCTGGCTTCGCTCATACGGCCTTTATTTGACTGTGCTTAGGCGCTCTCGCATACAGGTTGTTGAGAGCCGCGACATGGTACGCGGAATGGGCGTTTTGCACCGGTAGTATCCCGATCGGGCGCACCCCAAATCAGAGGTTTTCCCTGCCAGACCGGCTTTATCCCATGCGTTTCCGTCCCCTGCTGGCCCTCGTGCTGGCGCTCTGTCTGACCCTTGTCACGGCCTGCAGTGGCGGTGCCAAAGCCGTCGATCGGGCCAACCTGACCTACGACGACATCCACAACACCGGTCTGGCCAACGACTGCCCGACCCTCCCGGATTCGGCTCGTGGCTCCATCCCCCTCGACAGCTCCAGCAAGTACCAGCTGCGCGAGATCTGCATGCACCCCGCTGAGGTGTATGTGAAGGGTGAGCCCACCAACAAGCGCCAGGAGGCCCAGTTCGTTGCCACCAAGATCCTGACCCGCTTCACCACCAGCCTCGATCAGGTCTATGGCGATCTGGCGGTGACCGGAAACGGCATCAACTTCCAGGAACAGGGCGGTATCGACTTCCAGATCGTCACCGTGCTGCTGCCCGGTGGTGAGGAAGTGCCCTTCACCTTCTCCAGCAAGGAGCTCAACGCCACCGCTGACGGCGCCGCCATCAGCACCAGCACCGATCTCAACGGCAGCTACCGCGTTCCCAGCTACCGCACCTCCAACTTCCTGGATCCCAAAGGCCGCGCTCTCACCACCGGTGTGCAGTACGCCCAGGGTCTGGTGGCTCTGAACGGTCAGGACGAGGAGCTCGCTCGCGAGAACAGCAAGCGCTACATCGATGGCACCGGTGAGATGAATCTCTCCATCACCAAGGTGGATGCTTCCACCGGTGAGTTCGCGGGTGTGTTCACTGCCGTCCAGCCCTCCGACACCGACATGGGTAGCCATGACCCTGTCGATGTGAAGATCGTCGGCCAGCTCTACGGACGCCTCGAGAAGGCTTGAGCTTCAGGCGCTTCTCTTGACTTCTTCTCCAGGGGCCCTTCGGGGCCCTTTTTTGTGCGTCGAGTGGGATGCTCAGTGCGCTCTGGGAGAATCGCCGGCATTGATCGATCTCCCCCTGCCATGACGAGCACCGTCGCTGCCCCCAAGGGCCTGATCGCACCCCATGGCGGCAGCCTGGTGGATCTGCGGGTGCCCGCTGATCAACGCGAGGCCGTGAAGGCAGGCGTGACCCATGTGGTCGAGTGCTCGGATCGCAATGCCTGTGACGTGGAGCTGCTGATGGTGGGCGGCTTCTCGCCGCTGCGCGGTTTCATGCACCAGGACGACTACCAGTCAGTGGTGGAGTCCAACCGCACCACCAGCGGCCTCTTGTTCGGCCTGCCGATCGTGATGGACACCCATCGCGATGACATCGCGGTCGGAGACAAGCTGTTGCTCACCTACCGCGGTCAGGAGCTGGCGGTGATGACGGTGGAGAGCAAGTGGGAGCCCGACAAGGCCCGTGAGGCCGTCGGTTGCTACGGCACCTCCTCGATCGAGCACCCCGCCGTGAAGATGATCGCCACCGAGCGCGGTCGCTATTACCTCGGCGGCGCCATCCAGGGTCTGGAGCTGCCGAAGCGGGTGTTCCCCTGCAAAACGCCTGCGGAAGTGCGCGCCAACCTGCCCGAGGGGCAGGACGTGGTGGCCTTCCAGTGCCGTAATCCCATCCACCGCGCCCACTACGAGCTCTTCACCCGCGCCCTCGATGCCACCAACGTGAGCGATCAGGGTGTCGTGCTGGTGCACCCCACCTGTGGCCCCACCCAGGACGACGACATCTCCGGTGAGGTGCGCTTCCAGACCTATGAGCGCCTGGCCGCTGAGGTGAACAACCCCCGGATCCGCTGGGCCTACCTGCCCTATTCGATGCACATGGCAGGCCCTCGCGAGGCCCTGCAACACATGATCATCCGTAAGAACTACGGCTGTACGCACTTCATCATTGGCCGCGACATGGCTGGCTGTAAGTCCTCCATCAGCGGCGAGGACTTCTACGGCCCTTATCAGGCCCAGGACTTTGCCCGCGACAACGCCCCCGAGCTCGGCATGGAGACCGTGCCCTCCCTGAACCTCGTCTACACCGAAGAAGAGGGCTACGTGACGGCGGAACACGCCGACGCCCGCGGCCTGCACGTCAAGAAGCTCAGTGGCACCCAGTTCCGCAAGATGCTGCGCAGCGGTGAGGAGATCCCCGAATGGTTCGCCTTCCGCAGCGTGGTTGAGGTGCTCCGGGCCGCTGCCTGAGTCCGGTTAACATTCCTTAATCACTGTCCCCAACCGAGCGGAGAACCAAGTGAAGAAGCGCTGGCGTAATGCAGGGCTCTACGTGCTCCTGGCCGTGGTGGTCATCGCCGTGGGCACGGCCTTCCTGGATCGTCCCGATCCGGCGAATGCTCCGCGCACGCTTCGCTACAGCGACTTCGTCGAGGCGGTGGAGTCCAACGAGGTCTCCCGTGTCCTGATCTCTCCAGATCGGGGCACTGCTCAGGTGGTCGAGAACGATGGTCAGCGCGCCATCGTCAACTTGGCCCCCGACAAGGATCTGCTGAAGCTCCTGGAGGGTCACAAGGTCGACATTGCTGTCGAGCCCTCCCGGCAGCCCCAGGCATGGCAGCAGGCCATTGGTTCGTTGATCTTCCCCTTGCTGCTCCTGGGCGGTCTCTTCTTCCTGTTGCGCCGGGCCCAGGGCGGTGGTGGCAACCCCGCCATGAACTTCGGCAAGAGCAAGGCTCGGGTTCAGATGGAGCCCCAAACCCAGGTCACCTTTGGTGATGTGGCCGGCATCGAGGGCGCCAAGCTCGAGCTCACAGAAGTCGTGGACTTCCTCAAGAACCCCGATCGCTTCACCGCCGTCGGCGCCAAGATCCCCAAGGGTGTCCTGCTGGTGGGACCTCCGGGCACCGGTAAAACCCTGCTCGCTAAGGCCGTTGCTGGCGAAGCCGGTGTGCCGTTTTTCTCCATCTCCGGTTCGGAGTTCGTGGAGATGTTCGTCGGCGTCGGCGCCAGCCGCGTCCGCGATCTGTTTGAGCAGGCCAAGAAGAACGCCCCTTGCATCGTCTTTATCGACGAGATCGACGCGGTGGGCCGTCAGCGTGGCGCCGGCCTGGGTGGCGGTAACGACGAGCGTGAGCAGACCCTCAACCAGCTCCTGACCGAGATGGACGGCTTTGAGGGGAATACGGGCATCATCATCGTGGCGGCCACCAACCGTCCCGACGTGCTGGATGCGGCCCTGATGCGTCCCGGTCGCTTTGATCGTCAGGTGGTGGTGGATCGCCCTGACTACGCCGGACGCCTCCAGATCCTCGGCGTCCATGCCCGCGGCAAGACCCTCGCCAAGGACGTCGATCTCGACAAGATTGCTCGTCGTACCCCCGGTTACACCGGTGCCGATCTCGCCAACCTGCTGAATGAGGCCGCCATCCTTGCGGCCCGTCGTCAGCTCACCGAAGTCTCCATGGATGAGGTGAACGACGCGATTGAGCGCGTCATGGCTGGTCCTGAGAAGAAGGACCGCGTCATGAGTGAGAAGCGCAAGCGTCTTGTCGCTTATCACGAGGCAGGTCACGCTCTGGTCGGCGCCCTGATGCCCGACTACGACCCGGTTCAAAAGATCTCGATCATTCCCCGCGGCAACGCCGGTGGTCTGACCTTCTTCACGCCTTCTGAAGAGCGCATGGAGTCGGGTCTTTACTCCCGCACCTATCTCCAGAACCAGATGGCCGTCGCCCTCGGCGGTCGCGTCGCTGAGGAGATCGTCTACGGCGAGGACGAGGTGACGACCGGAGCCTCCAACGACCTGCAGCAGGTCGCCCGTGTCGCCCGCCAGATGGTGACCCGCTTTGGCATGAGTGATCGCCTCGGCCCTGTGGCCCTCGGCCGCAGTCAGGGGGGCATGTTCCTCGGCCGTGACATTGCCGCTGAACGCGACTTCTCTGAAGACACGGCGGCTGCCATCGACGAAGAGGTCAGCCAGCTTGTGGCAGAGGCTTACAAGCGTGCCACCGCGGTGCTCACGGGCAATCGCAGCGTTCTTGATGAACTAGCTGAGATGTTGGTTGAGCGTGAAACGGTTGATGCTGAGGATCTTCAGGAGCTCCTGATCCGCAGCGACGTGCGGGTGGCTGAGTACGTCTGATCCCTCTGGCCTTCTGGAGGGACTGCACCGCCAGCCTGTGCTGGCGGTGCTTCGCCCTGAGAACCTGAGTCAGGCCTGCCTTCAGCTCGAGCAACTGAGTGCGGTCGGCTTGCAGCACATCGAGCTTGCGGCCAGCACCTCTCGCCATTGGGTTGAGATGGCTCAGAGCCTGCGGCGATCCTTCCCGGCCCTGGCTTTGGGGGCCGCTTCAGTGCGAACGACAGATGCCTTGGAGGCGTCAGTGGCTGCCGGTTTGACCTACGTGGTCTCGCCGATCCTGGAGCCTTTGCTGCTGGAGCGGGCAAGAGTGCTCGAAGTCACCTTGGTGCCCGGGGTCTTCACGCCGTCCGAGATCGCACGCGCTGTGCATCTCGGTGCGCCTGCCGTGAAGTTGTTCCCGGCCGCCGCGCTCGGTCCGCGTTACTGGAACTCCTTGGCCGCTCCGATGGCGCCGTTGCCGTTCTGCATCGCGGCGGGTGGTCTGCAGGCCAGCGAGGCTCAGGCTTGGTTTGAGGCTGGGGTCAATGCGGTAGCGCTGGGTGGCTCCTTGTTTGACAACACAACGGAGCCGGGCGCCGTGCCTCGCCTCCGCCCTGGGTTGCCCTCCCTGCTCAGATGGCTCGAGAGCCGCGACAACCCAGGATTGTTGTCAGATTGAGACCGCAGTGCTACTCCTGAGATAGACGTTCTTCGTTCCATGTCTCAGCTCACCATCAAGTTGAGCGCCAAAGCCGACGCTCTGATCGCTCAGCTTCAAAAGGAGATCTTCAACCGACGCCGCAAGAAAGTCTCCGCCGCAGGGGTGGTTGAGACCCTTGTTGAAAGCGGTGCCAAGTCGCAATCCGACAAGCGTTTTTCCACCTCTTGGAAGAACCTGATCGGTGACATTGAGAAGGCCGCCAAGTTGGCCAATGCCCATGGCGCCAAGCCAGCCAACCTCAGTGATGCTGAGTGGGCGCTGATCTTGACCCACCGCAGCCGCGGTACAACCACCACCAAGGCTGCTCCCAAGAAAGCTGCTCCCAAGAAAGCAGCCGCCAAAACAGCTGCCACCAAAACAGCCACCACCAAAACAGCCGCGGTCAAAAAGGCTGCTCCCAAGAAAGCAGCGGTGAAGAAGACCGCCGCAAAGGCCAAGCCCGCCGCAGCCGTGAAGGCCAAGCCTGTAGCGAAGGCCAAACCGGTGGCGAAGGCCAAGCCCAAGACCGGAGTGAAAGCGAAGCCCGTCGCCAAGACCGCGGCCCGAAACCCAGTCAAAAAGACTGGACTGAGCAAGGGGGGCTCGGTCGCCCGTCGCATGGCCAAGGCCGTTGGACGCCTCGGCTCAGCCAGTAGCGCTCCCAGCACCAATGGCAGCAATGGCGCTGGTCAGCTCACGGTGGTGCGCTGAGCCTCACCAGAGGCTGCATTGACCCTGTTGCCTGAGCAGGTGGTCCGCTAACACCAGGGCCACCATCGCTTCCACCATCGGCACGGCCCTCGGCAGCACGCAGGGGTCGTGCCGACCTTTCGCTTCGAGCGTGGTCGCTTCCCCGCGCTCATTAATGGTCTGCTGTGCTTTTCGGATCGTGGCTGTGGGCTTAAAGGCCACGCGAATCAGGATTGGTTCGCCGTTGCTGATCCCGCCCTGGATGCCACCGGAGTTGTTCGTCGCGGTGTGCAGGCGGCCATCTGAGCTGGGCAGGAAGGCATCGTTGTGCTCACTGCCTTTGAGCAGGGTTCCCGCAAAGCCAGATCCGATCTCAAACCCTTTTGTCGCGGGCAGCGACATGACGGCTTTGGCCAGATCAGCTTCGAGCTTGTCGAAGACCGGCATGCCCAAGCCAGCCGGTACGCCACGCACAACGCACTCAATGACACCACCACAGGAGTCGCCTTCGCGGCCAATGGCCTCGATGCGATCGATCATCTGTTCGGCGATGGCCTGATCGGGGCAGCGCACGATGTTGCTTTCAACCGCTTCGAGGTTCACGCTGCTGGGATCAACATCGGCCTCGATGTTGTGAATGCGCTTCACCCAGGCGACCACTTCGGTGCCATGGGCTTTGGCCAGCAGTTGTTTGGCAATGGCACCGGCGGCGACGCGTCCAATCGTCTCCCGGGCTGAGGCTCTGCCGCCGCCGCTGCGGGCCTGGATGCCGTATTTCGCCTGGTAGGTGGCGTCCGCATGGGAGGGACGAAAGGCCACCTCCACTTCCTTGTAGTCCTGGGGGCGCTGATCTTTGTTGCGCACCACCATGGCGATCGGTGTGCCGAGGGTGACTCCATCGAGGAGTCCGCTCAGGATCTCAACGCGATCATCTTCTTTGCGTGGGGTCGTGATCTTGCTTTGCCCCGGTTTGCGGCGGTCCAGCTCCTGTTGGATCGCCTCGAGATTGAGCTCAAGCCGCGGCGGGCAGCCCTCCACGATCACACCAACGCCCCCCCCATGGGATTCGCCGAAGGTGCTGATACGGAAGAGATCGCCGAAGCTGCTGCCCATGGACGGAGTGCGCTGGAGCGAGCCTACAAACCAGGGCTTGGAACAGGGCTCGCCACGGTTGTCTCTAGCCCCTCGGCGCCTGCATACACCACCACAATCACCGCCGCTTCAGGGCCGAGGCTTGTGCCGTGATGGACACGATTGACCAGCTCGATGAGGGCATCACCTGCAGAGAGCAGAACCCTTTCGCCTCGTTCCGTGACCACTTCCAGCCGGCCTTGCTGCAAAACACCCGCATTGATGACCGGGTGATGGTGCTTGGGCAGGCTGACGCCGGGAGGAATGGTGATTCGCAACACCGTCACCACAGGCTGCCCGCTTGGGTAGCGAGGCAGTTGTCCGCCCGTCCAGTCTTGGCTGCTGCGGGCCAAGGTTTCCACCCGCACCCCGTTGGCGGCCCCGCCATGCCCATCGTCGTCCGCCCATGCAGGCATCAGGGGGCCGGCGGTGACCATCCCCAGGCTGATCAATCCCAGGCTGCTGATGGTGCGTTTGAGCATGGACATCGATGGGCCGCGGAGTTCTCTCTAGGTTCGGATCCAGCCATCAATCTTTGGTGAGACAGCAGGAGCGTGCCGCGCTGATCATGCAGCGGCTTGAGGAGCATTACCCGAACACACCGGTTCCGCTGGATCACAGCGATGCCTTCACGCTGCTGATTGCGGTCCTGCTCAGTGCCCAGTGCACCGACAAAAAGGTGAATGAGGTCACGCCTGCTTTGTTTGCTGCAGGCCCAACGCCCCAGGCGATGGCGGCACTACCGGAAGCCACGATCCTGGGTCATATCCGTCAGCTCGGCCTGGCCAAAACCAAGGCACGCAATGTGAAGCGCCTGGCCGAATTGCTGCTGGAGCGCCATGGCGGTGCGGTGCCCCAAAGCTTTGGGGCTTTGGAGGCTCTCCCGGGGGTCGGTCACAAGACCGCCAGTGTCGTGATGGCTCAGGCTTTTGGCGTTCCCGCCTTTCCGGTGGATACCCACATCCATCGATTGGCTCAGCGCTGGGGTCTCAGCAGTGGCCTGAGCGTTGCTCGCACCGAAACCGATCTCAAACGCCTGTTCCCAAAGGAGGCCTGGAACAAGTTGCATCTGCAGATCATCTTTTACGGCCGCGAGTTCTGCACCGCCCGAGGCTGCGATGGGCGGGTCTGTCCGCTCTGCCGTGAGCTCTATCCCAACCGCAGGAAGCCTGTGATCTGGAATAAGGCCTAGAGCGCTTCCGTTCAGCCAACAAAAAGCCCCCTCCGAGGAGGGGGCTTCTGGTTCAACCGAGATTGAA
>JBMSIW010000058.1:0-12345 GCA_049418265.1 Vulcanococcus sp. | reverse complement strand
TTGAAGGAGCGCTGCGGCCGCAGCGCCCGCTCCTGCTGTTGATCAGCCTCGAAACGCCTGGAGATTGGGCTGCGGGGCACGCAAGCTCTCCGTCAGGTCCGTTGGCGTTTCTCTGAGGAAACTTCGAAGGTTGTAGCGACCTGCTTCTAGGGCCTGCACCAGTGCCTGGCAGGCGCGCTCGGGCATGGTGTGGTCCCCGCAGGTGAAGACGTCGACGGCCGCGTATTGCGATTCCGGCCAGGTGTGGATCGACAGGTGGGATTCAGATAAGAGCGCCAGGCCCGTGACTCCCTGGGGTGTGAAGCGGTGGCTGATCAGGTTCAGCAGGGTGGCACCGGCTTCTTCGACCGCTTGGCTGATGGTCCTGCGCAGGTAGGCCTCGTCATCGAGCTTGGCCGGGCTGCAGTGGTAGAGCTCAAGAATGCAGTGCTTGCCGACGGGGCTGCACTGGTTGATGCAGGGATCACTCCATCCAGGGTTGGGATGCAGGCTTGCGAGGGAATTGACCATTGGGATTACTCAGAATCAACAAAGAGCACCCTTCAAGTTACTGCTGCAGGCGCGGTTTTGTTCAGTCGCGCACATCTCGTTGTGGTCGACTACCGGTGCTTTATGGGACCTTAACCAAAGCCTAACTTTGGGGTTCGCGCCGTTGCTTAGACATGGTTTGCTCCTGTTTGGTTGCCTTCAATGTCCTTCGCGAAGAAGGTTCTCTCCATCGGCATTCTGTCCACTTTCGGCGTGGCTGCTAGCGCTTCTGCGCAGAGCGCCATCAATGGTGCTGGTGCATCCTTCCCCGCACCCTTCTACCAGCGTGCTTTCGCTGGCGCGGCGGCTAAGGGCATCAAGGTGAATTATCAGTCCGTGGGCTCCGGCGCTGGTGTGCGTCAGTTCGTGGCTGGTTCGGTTGATTTCGGCGCCACTGATGAGCCGATCAAGGCCTCGGAAGCCGCCAAGGTCAAGCGCGGTGTGGTGCAGTTCCCCGCCGTGGGCGGCACCATCGCGATTGCTTATAACAAAGCTGACTGCAAAGGGCTCAAGCTCAGCCAGAAACAGGCTGTCGATATCTTCCTGGGCAAAATCAAGACCTGGGACGAGCTCAAGTGCGGTAAGGGCCGTATCACCGTGGCTCACCGCTCCGATGGTTCCGGCACCACCTTCGCTTTCACCAATTCCCTGAGCGCCTTCTCCTCCGAGTGGAAGAGCAAGGTGGGTGAGGGCAAGAGCGTCAAGTGGCCCGTGGGCGTGGGCGGCAAGGGCAACGAAGGCGTTGCTGGGGTCATTGGCAACACCCCCGGCGCCATCGGTTACGTCAACCAGAGCTACGTCAAGGGCAAGATCAAGGCCGCTGCACTCCAGAACAAGGCTGGTCAGTACGTGATGCCCACCCTGGCTGGTGGTGCCGCAGCCCTGAACAACATCACCCTCGATGGCAACCTCGCTGGTGAGGATCCCAATCCCGCCGGTGCCAAGAGCTATCCGATCTCGACCCTGACCTGGATCCTCGCTTACAAGACCGGTAACGGTTCCAAAGCGGGTCAAATTCGCGCCGCCATGATCTACCTGTTGGGACAGGCTCAGAACCAGGCTGACGATCTGGGTTATGTGCCCCTCAAAGGCGACATCCTCAAAAAGGCGAAGGCCGCTGTGGCCCAAATCGGCGCCTGATCAACGTTTGATCTGCGCATCAAGGGGGGCTGAACAAGCCCCCCTTTTTGTTGCCGCCTTATCCCCCTTTGAGAGATTCTCAATGGTTGCCACGGTTCAGCCGGCCTTGATCGGGCTTGTGGCTGACGATCCCGAATGGCGCAACACCCTGCGCACAGCCCTGGAGCAGGAGGGCTTCCAGGTCCGGCATCAGCGGGTACCCCGAACCCTCCAGGAACTGCTCGCCTCCTCGTCCGCTGTTGATCCCGCCGTTCTGTTGGTGATCAACCTCCCAAATCAGCGCTTTGATCTGCCCAGCGCGTTGCGCTTCATTGAGCAGTTCCGGCGCCAGGATCGAGCCAGGCTGCTGCTCCTGCTTGCCGACGACGCTCGCGAGAGCGAGCGGGTCGATCTGCTCGAGGCCGGAGCCGATGACGTGTTGGTCTGTCCCTTTGGCCTGCGGGAATTGGTGGCCCGCTGCAGGGCGCTTTTGCGTGGGCTTCGGAGAGGTCAGCGTGGCGGACGCTCGACCTCAGAGCCCTCCGTGCTGGAGTCCGGCGCCATTCGCCTTTATCGCGAGGAATGCCGCGTTGTGCTCGATGACGCCGAGGTGGTGTTGACGCCGAGGGAATTTCGACTACTGGAATGCTTCATGTTGCGGCCAGGCCGCGTTCTCAGCAGAGCTCAGCTGCTGGAATTGGTCTGGGGTCCTGACTACAGCGGCAAAACCAAGAGCGTCGATGTGCACGTCTGGTGGCTGCGGCACAAATTGGATCGGCCGGGTTGTGCGTCTGCGTTCGTGACAGTGCGCGGGGTTGGTTATCGCTTTGTGCCGGAGGCACCGACCTACTGATCCCTGCGGCGGGGATCGAAGCGGCGGTCCGAAGATTGATCGGCCGAAAGGGGCTGCCTGTTCGAAAAGGAGTCTTGATGACTCGAGGGATCGACCACTGAGTTCACCCAACAGCAGCCAGCCACAAAACTGATGCTGCCTTGACCTGTTTTGATCAACATGGCATCTCGTTCCGATAGGGCAACCATAAGCTGCTCTCTCGGCAATCAGGTAGCAACTGAGACCGAACTGCAGCAAATTTGGCCCTCAATGTCGCCTGGGCTACAGATCCAGCTCCAACTAGCGGAACTGTGGTTGTTTGTGTTGATCAAAACTGCGCTCAAGGATCTGCCCGACACTCAGCCCAATGGGCAGCCTTCCTGCAAACGCGCTTCCCAGGATGTTGCGGTAGAGCTTGTTAAGGACCAGGCGGTAGGTGGAGTCCTTCAAGGGGATCAGCTTGGCCTTGTCTGCAACCTGGATACCTCGCTCGAGTGTCTGAACAATGAACAGGCGAATCGCCGGTGTGCTTCGCAGTGACGCGGCGTTCACATACAAAAAGAGTGGCCTCGACAAGGGCAGGTAGCGCGAGTCCTGAACCGAGGCTGCGCTCGGCATCACGGTTCCCCTCAGGCCTTTAACGGGCAGAGCGCGAAGAACGGTCTGGTTGCCTTGGTAGTAGTCGTAGCCGAAATAGCCCAGGGCCCCGGGGGTGTTGGCCACGCATTTGACCAGCACGTTGTCATCTTCGCTGGCGGTGTAGTCCTGGCGCGAGTTGGTCTCACTGCCATTGACGGCCTTGTTGAAGACGTCGTAGGTGCCTGAATCGGCTCCGGGTCCGCAGAGTTTGATCGTGCTGGCGGGCCAGTTGGGATTCAGCTGATTCCAGCGCAGGATTTTGGCTTGGGCTTTCTTCTCCCAAAGGGTTTTCAGCTGGGCAAGGCTGATCTCTTTGACAAAGGTGTTGCTGGGATGGACGACAATGGTGATGGCGTCAAAGGCGATGGGGAGTTCGAGAAAGTCGACACCATTGCTTTTGCAGGCCTTCAGTTCTGAGGCGTTGATGGGCCTTGAGGCAGCCGCGATCGGGATGTTCCGAGCACAAAACGATCTGAAGCCGGCGCTGGTGCCTTGGGCGTTGGCCTGGAAGCTCACCCCCTTCGGTGTTTTGGGGGTAAACAGCTTGATGGCGGCCTGGCTGAAGGGGTAGACGGTGCTCGAGCCCGAGATCACGATGGGCTGAGCCTTTTGCTGTTGGGCGCGACTCAGGGTTGGCAGTGTCAACACCGATGCCAGTGCCAGAACGTGGACCAGAACCGCGCGAGAGCTCTTCACGTTGGTGCCGTGGGGCGTGTGCTGATCCCCAGTGTTGTGGCCTGATGGATCAGAGCCGTTAAAGCACAGTTAACGGATGATTTCTTGACTTGGCTTCCTAAGGATTTCAGCGTGCACCCTTAACTGCCTCTTAATGACCTGGCTCTGGTTGCGTGAGACGGTGCCAGTAAGGGTTACTCCGCAATGGTTGCCACACCACGAGATGATTTGTTTCTCCTGAGGCGCAGGCCGCCCCAGGAGAAGCTGGTTGATCAGGGGTTCCGACTGCTGTCGGTGGTCTTGGCCTCCCTGGTGGGACTGGTCCTGGCCGGCATTCTGCTGACCGTCCTCTGGGGATCGAGAGATGCGGCGATGCGTTTCGGTCTTCAGTTTCTGGTCGTTTCGGATTGGGATCCGGCCGGGGACACCTATGGAGCCTTCACCGCCATCTACGGCACGATCGTGAGCTCTGTGCTGGCTCTGTTGATTGCGGTGCCGCTTGGGGTGGGAACCGCGATCTTCATCACCGAGAACCTGATTCCCCTGAGGATCCGTCAAACGGTCGGTTTGATGGTGGAGCTGCTGGCCGCCATCCCATCGGTGGTGCTGGGCCTCTGGGCGATCTTTGTGATGGAGCCCTTCCTGCGCCCGATTCTCGAGTTGCTCCACCAGACGCTCGGTTGGCTCCCTTTTTTCTCCACGGTGCCCCAGGGTCCGGGCATGGCCCCAGCGGTGCTGATTTTGGTGGTGATGATTCTGCCGATCATCACGGCGATCTCTCGGGACTCCCTGCAGCAGGTGCCGCCTGAGTTGCGTCAGGCCGCATACGGCGTCGGGACCACCCGCTGGGACGCCATCTTGCGGGTGATCCTTCCCGCGGCGGTTTCTGGCATCACCGGTGGGGTGATGTTGGCCCTGGGCCGGGCCATGGGCGAAACCATGGCGGTCACCATGATCATCGGCAACTCCAACAACTTCAGCTGGAGCTTGCTGGCCCCGGGCAACACCATTGCCTCGATGCTCGCCAATCAGTTCGGTGAGGCCGACGGCTTTCAGGTCTCCGCCCTGATGTACGCCGCCCTGATCCTGATGCTGTTGACCTTGCTGGTGAATGTGCTCGCCCAGTGGGTGGTGCGTCGCTTGAGCCTGAAATACGCCTGATGACGATGTCTTCGTTCCCCCAGGCTGCCTCTCTGCAGAGCCGTTCCCTCCGTTACAAGGCCTCCCTGCCGCGGAACCGCTGGAATGCCTTCCTGACCGTGATTGCAGCGTTGTTCTCGCTGATCGCGGTTCTTCCCTTGGTCCTTGTCTTGGGGTATGTCCTGATCAAGGGTGGATCATTGCTCAGCCTGTCGCTCTTGAGTGAACTTCCCCCGGCGCCTGGCCTGGAAGGCGGCGGCATCGGAAACGCCGTCGTTGGCACGGTCATCGTCACGCTGGTGGCCAGCTTGATTGCGATCCCTGTGGGTGTGGGCGGAGGGATCTATCTGGCTGAATTCTCAAGGGCTGGTTGGTTTTCTCAGTTTGTCCGCTTTGGCACCAACGTCCTCGCCGGTGTTCCCTCGATCATTTGCGGTGTCTTCATTTATGGCCTGATCGTCAGCACCCGCATCTTTTTTGGCCAGAGCTACAGCGCGATGGCCGGTGGGATGGCCCTCTCTGTCTTGATGCTGCCAACTGTGATCAAGACCACCGATGAAGCGTTGAAGCTCGTCCCTCAGGAATTACGGCTCGGCGCCATGGGTCTTGGCGCTTCGAGCTTTGTGACGGTGACACGAATCACCTTGCCAACGGCGTTTAAGCCGATCGCCACGGGCGTTGTTTTAGGCATCGCCAGGGCTGCTGGCGAGACGGCTCCTTTGATCTTCACGGCGCTGTTCTCGCCTTTCTGGCCTGAAGGTTTGTTCAACCCAATCGCGACGATGTCGGTTCTGATCTTTAACTTCGCGATCATGCCCTACGAAGCGCAAACAGCCCTGGCCTGGGCCGCCTCGTTTGTGCTTGTCCTGATGATCCTTCTTTCCAATCTGTTCGCGCGTTGGTTGGGCCGTTTCAGTAGCTACTAACTGCTTTTGACCTTTCTGTTGTTGTTTTCTCTCTCCTCACCATGACGTCCACTCTTGTGAAAACGAAATCCTGCCTGAGTCTTGATGACGTCAGCATCAGTTACTGGAACAACGTCGCGGTTCGTGGCGTTCACCTCGAGATTCCTCGCCACAAGGTGACGGCCTTCATTGGCCCCTCGGGGTGCGGGAAGAGCACGGTGCTGCGCTCCTTGAACCGCATGAATGACCTGATCGAAGGCTGCACGCTTCGGGGGCGCGTGGTTTTTGATGGTCAGGATCTCTACGCCAAGACGGTTGACCCTGTTGAGGTCAGGCGCCGCATTGGCATGGTCTTCCAGAAGCCGAATCCCTTCCCCAAGAGCATCTACGACAACATTGCCTTTGGGGCCCGCATCAATGGCTACGCCGGTGACATGGATGAGCTGGTGGAGCGCTCTCTGCGCAAGGCCGCCCTCTGGGATGAGACCAAGGACAAGCTTTCCGAGAGTGGTTACGCCTTATCAGGCGGCCAGCAGCAGCGCCTCTGCATTGCCCGCACGATCGCGATTGATCCTGAGGTGATCTTGATGGATGAACCCTGCTCAGCCCTGGACCCCATCTCGACCCTCAAGATCGAAGAGATGATCCACGAGCTGAAGGAGAGCTACACCATTGTGATTGTGACCCACAACATGCAACAGGCTGTCCGGGTGAGTGATATGACGGGCTTCTTTAATGTCAATAGCTTCGAGGATCGAGCCGGCAAGGTTGGCTGCCTTGATGAGTTTGCTGACACTGAAGTGATCTTCAATTCTCCGCAGCAGAAATCTACTCAGGATTACGTTTCTGGTCGCTTCGGTTGAACCCTGGATTGCCGCTTCTGACCCCTCTAACATTTCGCATGGTTTCGCTTGGATCCTGTTAACGCCACTCCTGATCCTCAGCCGTCTAAAACCTCTGAAGGGACCTCCTCCCCAATGGAGTCCTTCAGTCACTACCACGGCCCTGACTGGTCACCAGAGCGCCTCCTGTTTCACCAGAACCTTGAGCAGTTCGCCGATCGGGTTGGCCTGATTGTCGGCCTTCAAGGCAATGGGAAGATCACCCAGGACGCTGCCTATGACGAGATCAAAAAGCTTTGGAGTCTTCTGCGAACCAGCCGTTCCAGTTTGTTCGATCTTTGATAACTCTCAGAAGGCCATCCTGACGGCCGAGCGGCCCACCCCGATCAGCAGGCCGCTGAGCAGGAGCCATTCGGGTTTGATGTTCCAAAGGCGTAGCGCTGCCACGCAGCCAAGCAGCAGCGTCCACTGGGCGATTCCATCAGATGTGGAGATGGGCTCAAGGGAGCCGATGGTCAGGCTCAGGGCTGCGGCGGTGACCGCTCCTGGGATGGCTCCCCTCACCCCTTCAAGGACCCGCTGAACGTTCTCGTGTCGGCGCCATCTGTCCAGTACCGGCGCCCCCATCAGGATCAGGAGAAAGCTTGGGGCGAAGACCGCCGCGGTTGCCACGAGAGCTGCCGTGATGGCGAAGGCCGTTGATCCGAGATTCCAGCCCGCTTGATAGCCCACAAAGGCGCTGGTCAGCACCACTGGACCCGGTGAGAGCTGTCCAATGGCAACCCCATCGAGAAAGGCTCCACTGCTGAGCCATCCGTTCTCGATGACGGCGTACTCCATTAGCGGAATAATCACGAGCCCGCCCCCGAAGACCAGCAGTCCTGCCTTGAAGAAGAGCCAGGCCAGGTCGCCCAAGAGTTGGAACTGTGCTCCCAGTGGTGGAGCGGCAGCTCCCAGGGGAAGGAGCCACCAGGGCATCCAGGCCAGTTGGCTCCTGCGGGGTAGACGTGCCAGGCCACAGGTCACCAGCAGGAGTGCAATGGGGACTTGATGCCCCAGGTGTTGCGTGATCAGGATTGCCGCGAGGACCAGAACACTGCTGAGACGCTGCCAGGCCTGCTGCAAACCCTCGCTCAGCCTCCAGCTGAAGTTCCAGATCATCGCCGCGATCACCGGTTGGATCACCACCGACAGGTCACTCGTCCAGTCCACCCCACGACCGCGGCGCCACAGTTCACTGAGCACCAGAACCGTCAGCAGTCCAGGCAGCAGGAAGCAGAGACCACTGACCAGTCCGCCGATCAGCCCACGACACTGCCATCCCAGCAGGATCGCGAGTTGGCTGGAGCTCGGTCCTGGCAGCGTCTCGCAGAGAACCAGACCCTCCTCGAAGGTTTGGGCTTCAACCCACTCCAGGCGCTCCACGATTTCACTGCGCAGCAGGGCCTGATGGGCCTGGGGGCCGCCAAAGCCAAGGCTGCCCAGGCGCAGAAAGGTGAGTGCGAGCGTGCTCAGGCTTGGGCTTTGCATGCTCATCAGTTCCGTTTACAGCGACGACCAGGACTCCATCAACGCCACCTGGGCTTCGAGTCTCGGTGTTGCGGAACCCGTCCGCTCGTAGCGGCCAGTGCTGTCCATTTGCCAGGCACTGACATTGTCGGTGCGGTAGAGCTCCAAGAGCCAGGTCAGTTGCTCCGCCAGCTTTGTGTCTTTGATCGGCACTACGGCCTCAACGCGCCGATCAAGATTGCGTGGCATCCAATCCGCGCTGCCAAGGAACAGTTCTGGCTTGCCGTCATTGGCAAACCAGAACAGCCTCGAATGCTCAAGGAAACGTCCAATGATGCTCCTCACCTGGATGCGCTCACTGAGACCCTTCACCCCTGGCCTGAGCGAACAGGCGCCGCGCACGATCAGGCTGATCTCCACGCCAGCTTGAGAGGCTACATACAGGTGTTGGATGATTTCTGGGTCGACCAGGGCGTTCATCTTTGCCTTGATGGCTGCTGAACGACCCGCCTTGGCATGCTGCGTTTCCCGCTCAATCCGGGCCAGGGTCTGTGCTCGCAGGTTGACCGGAGCCACCAGAAGCTGCCGGTAACTGCTCTGTTTGGAGAAGCCAGTTAGGACGTTGAACAGTTCCACCAAGTCCTTGCCCAGCTCGGCGTCGTTGCTGAGGATGCCCAGATCGGTGTAGAGGGTTGATGTCCTTGAGTTGTAGTTGCCTGTCCCTACGTGGCAATAACTGTTCAGCTCGCCTTTTTCGCGGCGGATTACCAGCGCAATCTTGGTATGGGTCTTCAGACCGATGACGCCATAGACCACATGGACGCCCGAGCGCTCCAGTTGCCGGGCCCACTGAATGTTGTTGTCCTCATCAAAGCGGGCCTTGAGTTCCACCAACGCCATGACCTGCTTTCCATTCTCAGCAGCCCTGATCAACGCGGCGATGATCGGTGAATCCTTGGAGACCCGATAAAGGGTCATCTTGATGGCTAGTACGGCAGCATCATCGGCTGCCTGGTTGATGAACTCTTCGACGGATGTTGAGAACAGATCATAGGGATGATGCAGCAAGACATCACCGCGCCGAATCACTGAGAAGATGCTTTCAAATTCTGTACGATCCTGCTCGTTGCTTTGGGCGCTGCGTAGTCGTTTCGGGGTTTTTCCGTGAAAGGCTGGAAATTTGAGTGTTCTCGCTTCAATCCCGCTCAAGCTCATCAGATCGTCGAGGCCGAGGGGGCCATTGATGCGATAGACCCCCTCGGGGGCGATGTCCATGCCATCTCTGAGCTGATGCAGCACGCTGTCAGGCATCTCGTTGGAGACTTCCAGCCTGACCACCTCACCACCCAGTTTTCTCTTGCGTAGTCCCTGCTCCAGCGCCTCCATTAAGTCATCGGCTTCCAATTCTCTGAGCTCAAGATCGGCATCCCGGGTCACACGGAAGAAGTAGTGGCCCTCGATGGTCATGCCAGGGAACAGATGCCTCAAGTTGAAAGCGATCAGCTGCTCCAGTGGTGTGCAGATATGGATGGGGCGAGGCCAATGACCTCCATGCAGGTCATTGGGGATCTGCACGAATCGGGGGATATTCTTTTGCGGTACTTTGATGCGCGCAAACCTTCCTTCTGATCCTGAATGCCCGCTCTCTTTGATCAGAACCGCGATGTTGAGGCTCAGATTGCTGATGAAGGGGAATGGATGGGCCGGGTCGACGGCCAGGGGCGTGAGGATCGGGAACACATGTCTGTAAAAGTAACTATTGGCCCAGTCTTTTTGCTTGCGTGAGAGTTGCTTGTAATCGAGAATCTGAATCCCCTGTTCGTTGAGCTTCGCTTTGAGCTCCAGGCGGTAATGCTGTTGCTGCAGCTCCAGTAGCGGCCTCAAGCACTCGCGAATGCTGCGGAGTTGTTCGTGGGGATTGAGTCCATCAAAGCTTTCCGCTGTGATCCCTTCATCGATCTGGGATTGCAGGGATGCGATCCTCACCATGAAGAACTCATCGAGGTTGTTGCTGAAGATGGCGCTGAATTTGGCTTGCTCCAGTAGCGGTGTCTCTGGATCCATGGCCAGGTTGAGCACCCTCTGGTTAAAGGCGATCCAGCTCAGTTCGCGATTGATGAACAGCGCAGCGCCTTGGTTTGCTTCCTCCATCGCTGGCCTCACCGATGCCCTCCCACTGAAATAAGGGTCCAAGGTTTCGGCTGGGTTATGGGCCCTGCCTGGGGTGTCCGCTTTGACCGCAGGCTGGTGTTTCCCAGTACTCCCTCCATCTGGCGGGTGCGTTCCAATGGTTTAGCCCGTGGCTTCGGCGTCCCCGTGATGCGCGCTGTTGTGCTCCCGTCCCTCTCCTGCCTGTTGATCCAGGGCGTTTGCCTGGCGGCGCTCTCCGGGTTGGAGCGTTGGCTTGAATCTCGCCCAGCCTTGATGAAGCCCCTGCAGGCGTTCTCTGGCAAGGCTTTGCGGGACGTCTGATCTTCTTAAACTCTCTCTAACTATCAAAAAACCGTGTACTTGTACTGCCTTCTTTTCTTCTGATTCAGCACTGTTTCCTATTGAACATCCTCGGCGGTGCGCATTAGCTTGAGCTCAGAGGTTCGTTCTCTATGACTGCTTCATCGAAGTCCTCTGATCCGTCCTCTGGCAATTCTCAGCGCCTGGGTTCCGTTCCCGAGTGCGAGGGCCGGCCAACGGCTCCAGCCGGTCCACGGCAGCAGAACCCCAGCGAGCTTGACTCCCGCTGGGGTTCTGAATTGAGGGCTCAGGGCAGCGTCACTGCTCGTCTCTTCTTCTAGTCCCAACAAACGATCCATGGCCCGCTCATGGGCCGTTCCGTTCACTTGAGCTGTTGCCTGTGGAGCTTTCCGTTTATTTGCAGGACCTCCTGCAGGCAACCGTCAAGCAGTTGATTGCCTTGCAGGCCAGCGCTCTGGCTGGCAGTGATCCAGAGCCTTTGCACCAGCTGCGCATTCAGCTGCGTCGTCTGGCTCTGCTCTTAGAACTTTTTGAGCCCGTCGCGCGGTGGCCTGAGGGCGTTTCCTCAAGCCGAGCCGAGAAGGTCTGCCGGCGCCTTGGGATGGCCAGAGATCTGGATGTCCTCCGTGATCGGCTCGAGCATGTTTTTCTCCCTCAGCTTCCTGAGGACGAGATCAACGCGTTGAAGGGGGTCCGCAAGCAGCTCAAACGTGAGCGGCGCCTTGCCATCGCTGAAGTCGAAGACGCGTTGCGTGGCCGCCGTTATCTCAAGCTTCTGGCCCGTCTTCAGGCTTGGCTGAAGGAGCCGCGGTTCACCTCGTTGGGCTCAGAGCCGCTGGATGCCTGGATGCTGGAGTTTCATGCACCCTTGATCTCTGACCTGTTCTTGCTGCCGGGCTGGCGCTCTGAGTCCGCTTCCGATCTTCATCAACTCCGTCAGCGCCTGAAGCGTTGCCGCTATGGCCTCGCCCTGTCACCAGGGCCGCATCTGCTGCCTTGGCTGGCCCAGCTCAAGCGTTCCCAGCAGCTCCTTGGAGAGCTGAATGATTTGCATGTGTTTGAGCTGGCGCTTGACGCCGGTCGTTCCTTTCAGCCGGACGTGACCTGCCCCGTCCTGACGTCCCTGGTGGCATCGCAGCGACAAGTTGCCCTTTTGCAGTGGCGTGATCTGGCGGCCCAGTGGTCCACATCGTCCACGCGTTTGTCGTTCCACCAGGCCCTCTTGGCCCCCGTCGTTGGCGGGCTAACCCGCCCTTAACCCCAGGCCTATTCACCCTTTGCCTGGCGGCGCGTGATGCTCCATACAGTCCGGCGGACGCATGATCACATCGCGCCATGGTTTGCACTCCTAGCAGCCCAAACGGCTTTCTTGGCAGCCTGGAAGAGAGTTATCAACGCCGTGACTTAGTGCATCTCGCGGCAGGTAGCCGTGTACCGCTACTCCGCCACCACATCTGGCTTGTGGCCCGCGGCATGGTCAAGTTGACCTGCATGAATGAGCAGGGCGAGGACGTGGTCCTTGGCTTGGCTGGTCCAAATGAGCCCTTCGGCGAGCCGCTGACGAACCTGGATCTCTACGAGGCGACCACGCTCTGCGATTGCGATCTTCTTTGCCTCTCCCTTGATGAGGTGCGCCAGACGCCGCACCTGGCTTACACCCTGATGCAGGCACTGATCAGTCGTA
>JBMSIW010000057.1:0-12560 GCA_049418265.1 Vulcanococcus sp. | reverse complement strand
ATCCCCCTGGGCCATCACCACCACCATCACGACCACGACCATTCGCACGATCACGCGCATGGCCACGATCACGCGCACGATCACGACCATTCCCATGACCACGCGCACGATCACGGCCACACCCATGCGCCCTATCCCCATGCGGAGCATCCGCTGGGACCACGCACTCTTTACAAACCGCGTCTGAAATCGGAAGAGAACCCGGCGGAATAGGCCCGCTCACCCGTCTCGGATCCACCCGAGTCCCGTGAGACTGCCCGGCATAAGCCCTGCTGATCGTTTCGGGCTTTCCCCAGGGGCGCCGCGTTTTCCGCAGCTGAAGCCGTTGTTTTCCACAGCTTGCGCGACCTGCTTGCTTGCGGTAGTGGTTTTTCTGGGGATTGCGTGGTTTGGTTCATCTCTGGCTTGACAGGCGGCTTCGCCTCGCTAGAGGGCGGCCTGCGCTGCTTGATACCAGCTTTGAGATCTCTGTTCTGGCAAGCGGTCTCACCTGGTTCTCGCCCCTTGGGGCTCTGTTGCGGATCGCTTTGACGGCGGTCGCCGTTTTGTGGCTTGCTGGCCAACGTTGCAGGTGCAAATTGTTGGAGCCGGTCCGGGTGGATGAATGTGGTGTGGAGCAGCAGCAGGTTGTCGCCGAAAGCGTCCCAGCTGCTCCTGAGGAGGTCAGGGACCATCTCAGCCGTTGCCTGCAGCAGGACGGCCCCACCACTGCCGAGTCTGCGGCTCCAGAGCCTGTGAGCTGCGCCGCAGCGCGCATCAGCCTCGAAGCTGAGGTACCCGAGGCGCTCTTTGACGGCATGAAGCTGTTTCTGCAGAACCGACCCGACTGGGATCAGTACCGGGTCATCACCTCCGCCCTCGCGGGTTTCCTGTTCCAGAACGGCTGCAACGACCACTCGGTGACGCAGCACTACCTCAACGGCCTGTTCATGCGTGCCGGTGAGTGAGCACCAGGCGAGTGAGTTCCTGAACTGAGGGCCTAGAGCTCGCCGCGCTTCAGGGCCGAGGCGGCGTGCTCGCAGGCCCGCCAGGTGATGGCCATCTCCGTGAGCGTCGGGCTCTGCCAGCCGGCACTGGGCCAGCAGCTGCCATCGGTGACCAGCAGGTTCGGGCTACGCCAGAGCTGGTTCCAGGAATTCAGGACCCCGTCCTCCTCGCGCGCCGCCATCGCAGCGCCCCCGAGCTCGTGGATGTAGTAGCCCGGGGGCGGAGCACCCGCTGAGAGGGCCAGGCTGCCCTGCACCAGGGGCTCCACCAAGGGCATCACAAACAGATCCGAGAGGGGTGCGATGGCCCCGCCCGCGCTGCCCACCACCGCCTCCATGCGATCTCGCATGTGCGCCACCATGGCCGCCTCGTTCTCGCCCCAGCGGCAGTCGATGTGGGCGATCGGAATCCCGTAGGCATCGACGCGCTCTGGATGCAGGCTGACGCGGTTCTCCTCCCGGCTCAGCACTTCACCGTGACCGATCAGGAAGCCCACCGCGGCATCACGGTTGCGTTTGAGCAGCTTGGGGGGATCGAAGCGCTGGATGCCGCACCACAGTCCATAGCCCCGCAGGAAGCTGCTCTCGCTGCCGGGCTCCAGGTTCACCGTGTTCGGGATGAAGCAGCTGCCGGCACCCGAGAGCTCGGTGGGACCGGGTTCCGGCTGCGGCGGCAGGGCAAAAAAGCAGCTGCTGGAGATGTGATCCATCAGGCCGCTGCCCAGGCGTCCGCTCACGTCCTCCAGGCCGCCACGGCTCTGGGAGTTCAGCAGCAGCCGCACGCTCTCGATCGTCGAGGCGCACACCACGACCAGTTCGGCCTGCTGCTTGAAGTGCTCACCGGTGCGCGCATCGATGGCCTCCACGCCCTCGGCGCGGCCGCTGGCCGGGTTGATCAGGACGTGGCTGACCACCGCGTTGCTGCGCAGCTGGACCCGGCCGGTGGCCAGGGCCACCGCCAGCGCTCCCCCTTGGGAGCAGGAGCGCGGCCAGCCCTCGCCGCGGCGCAGTTCAAAGCCCCTGGAGTGAATCAGCGGCAGATCCAGATCCTTCTGGATGCAGCCCCGCAGGTGCTCCTCCGCCGGGGTCAGCGGCAGGGGACCTTGAAAACTCCCATCGGGTAGCTGGGGCAGTCCATCGCGATGGCCCTTCACCGCCAAGAGGGTTTCCAGCCGCTCGTACCAGGGCGCCAGCTCGTCGTGGCTCAGGGGCCAATTGCGGCCATGACCATCGCGATCGGCCGCCTTGAACTCATAGTCCGAGAGCCGCAGGGTGATGCCTCCCCAGGTGAGGCTTTTGCCACCCACTTGTCGACCACGGGTCCAGAGAAAGGGCCGATCGTCTGGCGTTGAGTAGGGGTTGCGCTGCTCATCGACGAACAGCGCCGGGTTGGCCTTCCAGTAACCCGGATGGTTGGCCGCAATGCGCTGCTTCCCGCTGCTGATGTTGGCCAGGCGCCGGAAGCTGTTCAGCGGCTCGCTGCCGTAGGCCTGCTTGGTTTGCAGGTCAGGTCCCGCCTCCAGCACCGTCACCTGCAGGCCCGCCTGGGCCAGGGCCATGGCGGCCACCCCACCGGTGGCACCGGATCCCACCACCAGCGCGTTGGTCATCAGGAGGTGGCGCTGGTGGGTGCGGATTGGGCGAGGCGTTCGTTCACGACGACGGATCCAAGACATCAAAAAGCCCCGGCGCTTCTAAGAAGGCCGGGGCTTTGGGAGTTGGTGGCGGGGGGCGGATTTGAACCACCGACCTTCGGGTTATGAGCCCGACGAGCTACCAGACTGCTCTACCCCGCGGCGACCCAAGAACCATACAGCACGGCCTTTCCCGGGGGCAACGCAGGCAGGATGGACGGATCTGATCGGGCCCATGGCGCTGCGCTTGCTGCTGGATTCAGCGGATCCCGATGCCTGGGATCAGTGGCTTCCCCTGAAGCTCTTTCACGGGGTCACGACGAACCCGACCCTGCTGCGGCGAGCCGGCCAGCCCTGCAGCATCGACAACCTCAAGGAGCTCACCCAGCGCGCCTTGGCTCATGGCGTCAAGGAGCTGCACCTGCAGGCCTGGGGTACGGATCTTTTGACCTGTGGCCGGGTTCTCGCCGATCTGGCTCCAGAGCGCATCTGGGTCAAGCTCCCCATCACCCGCGCCGGGCTTGAGGCCGCACAACTGCTGCAGCAGGACGGCTACCGCATCACCTTCACGGCTTGCTACGAGCCCCATCAGGTGCTCAGCGCCGCCGCCCTCGGCGTCGACTACATCGCGCCTTATCTCGGGCGCATCAGCGACCTGGGCCGCGATGGCCACGGCGAGATCCTCAGCATGCAGCGCGCGCTCACGGCCCTGGGGTCCACCACCCGCCTGCTGGTCGCCAGCCTGCGCCACGTCTCCGATCTCTCGCGCCTGGCCTCAGAAGGCGTCGACACCTTCACCATCAGCGCGGCCCTGGCTCAGGACCTGATCGAGGTGGAGGCGACCGAAGCCGCGGCCCTGCAATTTGAGCTGGATGCGGCCGGCGCCTAGCGCGCTGGGCTTAGCGACCGTTGTCGAAGCGCAGTTCGCCGCTCACCTCCAGCTTCACGCCGGGGTTCGGGGCCAGGAACTGACCGGCCAGTTCATCGAGGCTTGTGGGCGTGAGCCATTCGAGCTGCTGCATCAGGTGCAGGGCCACGGCATGTTTGGCGCGGCTGGCGCCGTCCTCGACCTTGATGGCCAGACCGAGGCCCTCACCGACGCGGCTCAGGCACTGGATGCCCTCCGCACCGCCCTTGCTCAGCACCTGACCGTGGCTGCTGCGCATCACCGCCGTATCGAAGCGTCCTTCGCCGGCCACCAGATCCGGGTGGGCCAGCATCGAGCGACTGAGGCGCTCCAGCTCAGGATCCTGGCCGCCGCCAAGGTGGGCAAAGAGCAGGGCCATCTGGGCCAGCTGCAGTTGCAGGGTGGGGGCTCCGCAGTCATCGCGGGCCGTCACCAGTTCAGCGCCAGGCATCCCCAGGAGCTCGCCCACCCGTTTCAGGACCTGCTGTTGCAGGGGGTGATCCAGTTGCAGGTAGGTCTCGAGGGGCCACTGCATGCGACGGCAGGTGGCCAGAAAGGCGGCGTGCTTGCCCGAGCAGTTGTGCTCCAGCGGGCTTTGACGGCCGCTGGGGGTCGGGCACTGGAGTTGCTCGCTTTCCAGGTCCGCCTTCCAGAGGATCTTGAAGGCCTCGCGGGCCTGTTCGGCTTCGCCGGCATGGGAGGCGCAGGCAATCGCCAGGGCGCGCTCGTCGTGGTTGCCCAGGTCCGCGGCCCCACTGCTCAGGAAGACCTGGGCCTGAAAGGGCTTCAGGGCGGAGCGGATGAAGCTCAGCTGCTGGGGATCTCCGGCGCGCATCAGGACACGACCGCGCTGGTCGCAGACCACGGCGTGAACGCGGTGGATCGATTCGCCGATGCCGTTACGGGTCAGCCGGACCTCCAAGGGCGGCACCCCTGGTCGGTTGCTGGAGCCGAAGCTGCTGGAGAAGGTCATGTCAGAGAGCCTGGCAGAGCCCGGTGGCAGCCAGCAGCAGGCCCGTCGTGATCAGCAGGGCCTGTTGCAATCGCCGCAGGATCGGCTTCACCTCGTGGGTGGCCACCAGCAGGTCCTGCTGCCTCCAGGCCAGGGGTTTCTCCCAGACCTGGCCGTCGTACCAACCCGATTCCTCGTACTCCACCGAGGTGGCCATCAGGCGGCGCTGCAGGGTGCTCCAGCCCAGCCATTGGCGTATCAGCATCAGCAGGGGCAGCAGAAAGGCCCCCGCCGCACCAGCGCAGGTCAGGGCCGGCAGGTTGTGGCGCAGGGTCCAGCTGCCCGTTGCCACCACCAGGCTGATGGGCATCGCGATCAACCAGCTGCGCAGCAGGGGCACCGCCAAGCCGCGATCTCCGTTGCTGGGCCAGGCAAAGAACAGGGAGTTCTGCAGCTCGCGGTACTGCTCCAGCGGCCGCTGCTCAGGCGGCACGGGGCAGGGGGTGGAATCGCTGAGCTCCGGTGCGGGTTCGCTGCCAGCCATCGGATGCCTCAGAGTCCCGGCCTCAGACCGGCGGAGCGTCGGCTGAGCCTACGAAGCTCTCCTTCTCCCCGTGGCCCCAGAAGGACTCCAGGTCGTAGTAGCTGCGCTCATCGGGGGTGAGGGCGTGCACGATCACCTCGCCGTAATCCAGCAGGATCCAGCGCCCCTCCTTTTGCCCCTCTTTGCGCAAGGGCAGCCGGCCGCCGCTCTCCTCTTCGATCTTGTCCTCCACCGAGCGGGCAATGGCGCGCACCTGCACATCGGAGAAGCCCGTGGCGATCACAAACCAGTCGGCAATTGAGGAGATCTCCTCCACGCGCAGCAGCACGATGTCCCCTGCCTTGCGGTCGTCGCAGGCATCCGCGGCGAGCAGCGCCAGGGCCTTGCTGTCGTTGAGATCGAGGCGGGGGCGGTTGGGATCGGGACTGGGCTTGGTGGTCGAGACCTCAGCCATAGACGTTCTCGCTGCTTACGGAGTGACGGGATCCCTGCTGTTGTGCCATTTCAGCCCGGGCTTTCCCTGCACTCTTGCGCAGCGCCTCGAGGCGGTCCTCGTAGAAACCGCGCTTCTTCTTCTTGCGGGTCTGCTCCACCAGCTCCTTGAGGGCACCGCCCAGGCTCTTGTAGGCGTTCGGCAGGGTGTAGCCGAAACGGGTCGCCAGATCGATGGCACGCTCATCGGCCGCGATGGCGTCCTGGAGGCGTTTCTCGGAGTTGTTCTTCAGATAGAGGCGGTAGCCCGCGAAGCCTGAGAGGCCCATGGCCATCAGCAGGAGCAGGCCGTCCTGCACCCAGAGCTCGCCGATGGCGCCACCAAGGCCGATGGCTAGGGCAGCCATCTCCCAGCCGTCCCGCGGCACCGAGTCGTTCTGGATCCGGCCCACCTCATGCCAGAAGAGCAGGTTGCGGTGGTCGATCGCCAGGGCATCCCACTTCTGGAGGTCCAGCTGGATCTCCACCTCGTCACGCCCGATCTCTTCGATCGTGATCAGCGGTGGATCGGCCGAGGCCGCGGCTTCCACAAACACCCAGCTCTGCATCTCGGGAGGCAGCAACCCCTTCAGGCGCTGGAGTTCGCTCATCTGGAAGCAACAGGCGTATTGCCGATAACACTAGCCATGGCTGGAAAGCAGGTCTGGTCTGCCCTTAACAGCGGCGGCTCAGCTCGCGTGAGAGGCTAGGCGGGTTTGGCTGCTGGATTTCCACCTATGCCCCGTCGCACGGATCTGCGTCGCATCCTGCTGCTGGGGTCGGGTCCGATCGTGATCGGCCAGGCGTGTGAATTCGACTACTCCGGCACTCAGGCGTGTAAAGCCCTGCGGGCCGAGGGATTTGAGGTGGTGCTGGTGAACAGCAATCCCGCCTCGATCATGACCGATCCGGACATGGCGGATCGCACTTATATCGAGCCCCTCACCGTCGATGTGGTGCGGCGGGTGATCGAAAAGGAGCGCCCTGATGCGCTGCTGCCGACCATGGGCGGTCAGACCGCCTTGAACCTGGCGGTGGCCCTGGCCAAAGACGGCACGCTTGATCAATACGGGGTCGAGCTGATCGGCGCGAATCTTCAGGCGATTGAAAAGGCCGAAGACCGCGATCTCTTCAAAAAGGCCATGGGGCGCATCGGTGTGGCCGTCTGTCCCTCGGGCATCGCCACCACCCTTGAAGAAGCCGAGGCGGTGGGTGATCAGATCGGCAGCTACCCGCGCATCATTCGCCCCGCCTTCACCCTCGGGGGCAGTGGTGGCGGCATTGCCTACAACCCTGAGGAATTCCGGGCCATCTGCCTGAGTGGCCTCGATGCCAGTCCGGTCAGCCAGATCCTGATCGAGCAGTCGCTGCTGGGTTGGAAGGAATTCGAGCTCGAGGTGATGCGCGACACCGCCGACAACGTGGTGATCGTCTGCTCGATCGAGAACCTCGATCCGATGGGCGTGCACACCGGTGACTCGATCACCGTGGCCCCGGCCCAAACCCTCACCGACCGCGAATACCAGCGCCTGCGCGACCAGGCGATCGCGATCATCCGCGAGATCGGTGTCGACACCGGCGGCAGCAACATCCAGTTCGCGATCAACCCCGCCAATGGCGACGTGATCGTGATCGAGATGAACCCGCGCGTCTCGCGTTCCTCGGCGCTGGCCTCCAAGGCCACGGGCTTCCCGATCGCCAAGATCGCCGCCCGCCTGGCCGTGGGCTACACCCTCGACGAGATCCTCAACGACATCACCGGCAAGACGCCGGCCTGCTTCGAGCCCACCATTGATTACGTGGTCACGAAGGTGCCGCGCTTCGCGTTTGAAAAATTCCGCGGCAGCCCGGCGGTGCTCACCACGGCGATGAAGTCTGTGGGTGAAGCGATGGCCATCGGCCGCAACTTTGAGGAGTCGTTCCAGAAGGCCCTGCGCTCCCTGGAAACCGGTCATGCCGGCTGGGGCTGCGATCGGCCTGATCCCACCCCTGAGCGCTCCGATCTGGACCGTGAGCTGCGCACCCCATCGCCCGATCGCATCTTCTCGGTGCGCACGGCCATGGTGAATGGCTACTCCGATGCCGACATCCATCGCATCTCGGCGATTGATCCCTGGTTCCTGGCCAAGCTGCGGCTGATCATTGAGGCTGAGCAGCGGCTGCTGACGGGTCGCCAGCTCGCTGATCTCGATGCCGCCGCGCTGCTTGAGCTCAAGCAGTTGGGCTTCTCCGATCGCCAGATCGCCTGGGCCACCGGTAGCCATGAGCTGGAGGTGCGCAACCAGCGTCAGCGCCTTGGGGTCAATGCGGTGTTCAAGACCGTGGACACCTGCGCAGCTGAGTTCGCCTCCACGACTCCCTATCACTACGCCACCTACGAGCGGCCGCTGGAGCGCCTGCTGCCTGACGGAAGCCTGGAGTTGATCCCCCCGGAAAGCGAGGTGCAGCCGGAAACGCGCCGCAAGGTGATGATCCTGGGCGGCGGACCGAATCGCATCGGCCAGGGGATCGAGTTCGACTACTGCTGCGTGCATGCCTCCTTCGCCCTGCAGGCCGAGGGCTTCGCGACGGTGATGGTGAACTCCAACCCCGAGACCGTCTCGACCGATTACGACACCTCCGATCGCCTCTACTTCGAGCCGCTCACCTTTGAAGACGTGCTCAACGTGATCGAGGCCGAGAAGCCCGAAGGCGTGATCGTGCAGTTCGGCGGGCAGACACCGCTGAAGCTGGCGATCCCGCTGCTGCGTTGGCTTGAATCACCCGCGGGTCAGGCCACGGGCACGCGCATCTGGGGCACCTCCCCCGAATCGATCGATACGGCGGAGGACCGCGAACAGTTCGAGGCGATCCTGCGGCGTCTGGACATCCGTCAGCCCCGCAATGGCCTGGCGCGCAGTGAAGCGGAAGCCCGGGCCGTGGCCGAGCGGGTCGGCTACCCCGTCGTGGTGCGTCCCAGCTACGTGCTCGGCGGCCGCGCCATGGAGGTGGTCTACGGGGAAGAGGAGCTGAATCGCTACATGGTGGAGGCGGTCAACGTCGAGCCCGATCACCCCGTCCTGATCGATCAATACCTGGAGAACGCCACCGAGGTGGATGTCGATGCGCTCTGCGACGCCACCGGGCGCGTTGTCATCGGCGGCCTGATGGAGCACATCGAGCCGGCGGGTGTTCACTCCGGTGATTCCGCCTGCGCCCTGCCGGCGGTGAGCCTGGAGCAGGACGCTCTGGCCACGATCCGTCAATGGAGTGAAGCTCTGGCGCTGGCCCTGCAGGTCAACGGTCTGATCAACCTGCAGTTCGCCATTAAGGAAGGGCTCGTCTACATCATCGAGGCGAATCCCCGCGCCTCTCGCACGGTGCCCTTTGTGGCGAAGGCCACCGGTGCGCCGCTGGCGAAGATCGCCAGCCAGATCATGTCGGGCAAAACGCTCGAGCAGATCGGCCTCACCACAGAGCCCGTGCCGCCGCTGCAGGCGGTCAAGGAGGCCGTGCTTCCCTTCAAGCGCTTCCCTGGCGCCGACTCAATCCTGGGTCCTGAGATGCGCAGCACCGGTGAGGTGATGGGCACCGCTTCCAGCTTTGGTCTGGCCTACGCCAAGGCGGAGCTGGGGGCCAGTGAGGCTCTGCCCACCAGTGGCACCGTCTTCCTCTCGACCCATGACCGCGATAAACAGGCCCTGCTGCCTGTTGCCCAGCGGTTGGCGCAACTCGGGTTCCGTCTGGTGGCCACCGAGGGCACCGCGGCGGCTCTCTCGGAGGCTGGCCTCACGGTGGAGACCGTCCTGAAGGTGCATGAGGGGCGCCCCAACATCGAAGACGCGATCCGCTCCGGCGAGATCCAGCTGGTGATCAACACCCCCGTGGGGCGTCAGGCGGCCCATGACGACAAGTACCTGCGCCGCGCCGCCATCGACTACGCGGTGACCACCGTCACCACCCTCGCCGGTGCTCGCGCAGCCGTCGAAGGCATCGCTGCACTCCAGGGGCAGCACCTGGAGGTGGCCGCCCTGCAGGACATCCACGGCTGAGGGGCGGACCTACGCTGCCTCCATGGCCTTGATGCTCGACAACCTTCCTGAGGAGCTGCGGCCGGCTCTGTTGCCCGTGTTGGAACGTCTGGTTGTTCAGCTTCAACCCCAGGGGATTTGGTTGTTCGGCAGCTGGGCGCGGGGAGCTCAGAGTGCTCGCTCGGACATCGACCTGTTGATCGAGGGCTTTGAGGGCGTGCCGCTTCTCCAGGCCTATGACCAGGCCCTCGAAGTGATCGGCGATGTCCACCTGCCGCTTCAACCCTTGGTGGCGGCCCCCTCCCTGCTGGCACGCCATGGCGATTCACCGTTCTGGCGTTCCGTGAAAGCCGAGGCCAAACCACTGCTGGTTGGCTCGGAGTTCCCATGAGCCGCGAATCAGCCCGGGCGCGTGCGCTGCTTTGGTGGCGTCAAGCCGCTGCAGATCTCAGGGCATCTGCTGTTCTCGCTGAGGCCGGTGAGTGGAGCCACAGCTGCTTTCAGGCACAGCAGGCTGCGGAAAAATCCTTGAAGGCGTTGCTGGCCGATCGGGATCAGGATCTGCGCAGTCATTCTCTGGCTGCTTTGTTGCGTGAGCTGGGTGGTGAGGCTGCAGGGCAATGGGCGCCTCAGGCTCGAGCTCTCGACAAGCTGTATGCGCCGACGCGGTATCCCGATGCTTTGGGTGATGCGGCGCCAATGGATGTCTTCGGGCCTGAGGACTCCGAACGCGCCATGCAGGCCGCCAAGGCTTTCGTGGATTGGGCAGCCTCTGAGCTCAACCCCGTAGGGTGATTTCTCTGCGCTGAATCTTGCTGTGACCGTTGCCCCCAGCCCCGCTGTGATCGCTGCCGGCAGCGATTGCACTGCCGCCTTCCGCGCCGCCTACGAGAACCGCTACACCTGGGCTCCGGGTTTCGGCGGTTACAGCGGCCGTTGCGTCTGGGAGCAGGGTGATCAGCGGGTGGAGGGCACCTTCACGGTGGGCGCCGATCTGAAGGCCCAGGTGGAGGGCATCGAGAACGAGGAGATCCACAAGGCGATCGCCTCCCAGCTCTGGGAGGTGTGCATCCACCGGGTGCGCCGCAGCTTTGAGCAGACCCACGGCGAGAACACCTTCACCGCCGGCGACACCGACGCGGTGGGCACCGAGGTGATCGTGGGCGGCAAGAACGCCGGTGACCGTTACCGCATCAAGGGCGATGTGGTCACCATGGTGCATCGCCACATCCACGGCACCGTGGTGACGATCTTCACCGAGAGCACCACCGATACGGGCAGCGGCTACCTCAGCCACACCTATTCCAGTCAGTACGCCGATCCCGCCAGCGGCGCCGCCCGTGGTGGCAAGAGCCTGTTCACCGACACCTTTGCTCCCCTGGCCGGTGAAGGTCCCTGGGTGCTGAGCGAGCGGGTTGTGGAGACCGAGGCCTTCGGGGAGACGCCGGCCGGTCGTCAGGTCTTCCGTTTCGAAGACCTCAAGGCCCATAGCTGACCCTCGGTAGATGTGACACGATCCCGCCAGGTTTTGCCGGCGGGGTTGCGTGCAGCAGCTGCTCAATCAGATCAATGCTGTGGTCTGGGGGCCGATCACTCTGTGGTTGATCGGCCTGACGGGCCTTTATCTGATGTTGGGGCTGCGCTTCATGCCGCTGCGGCGCATCGGCTTTGCGGTGCGCCAGACCCTGGGCTCCATGCGTCATGCCGGTGGTGAGGGCGATGTCAGCGCCTTCGCCTCCTTGATGACGGCCCTGGCCGCCACCATCGGCACCGGCAACGTGGCCGGTGTCGCCGGAGCCATCGGTGTCGGCGGTCCCGGCGCCGTCTTCTGGATGTGGCTCATCGCCCTGGTCGGCATGGCCACCAAGTACGCCGAGTCACTGCTCGCCGTGCATCACCGCGAGGTCGACGAGCTCGGAGAGCACGTCGGTGGTCCCATGTACGTGATCCGCAACGGCTTGGGCAAGGGCTGGCAATGGCTGGCCGTTCTGTTCGCACTCTTCGGAACCCTTGCGGGCTTTGGCATCGGCAACGGCGTCCAGGCCCATGAACTGGCCAAGGCCCTCAACCTCAGCCTGGGGATCCCGCCCCTGGCGACGGGCGTCGTCGTCGCGGCCCTGACCTTTGCCGTGATCATTGGCGGCATCGAGCGCATTGGCCGGGTCGCCTCTGCGGTTGTTCCCTTTATGGCGATCGTTTATGTGGGTGGATCCCTCACGATCCTGCTGGCTCATCTCGGCGAGATTCCGGCTGCTCTGGCCCTGATCCTGCGCGATGCCTTCAGTGCCCAGGCCGTCGCTGGTGGTGCCCTCGGCGTGATGATTCAAAAGGGCATCGCCCGCGGCGTCTTCTCCAACGAAGCCGGTCTGGGTACCGCGCCGATCGCCCAGGCCGCTGCCAAACCCGGTGACCCGGTGCTGCAGGGATCGGTTGCCATGCTCGGCACCTTCATCGACACGATCATCGTTTGCACGATGACCGCCCTGGTCATCGTCATCAGCGGTGCCTGGTTGCCCATGGAAGGGGCCACCGCACCTCAGGGCGTCGCCTTGACCATGGCTGCCTTTGATTGGGGGCTGCCTGGTGGGGCCTGGCTGGTGACCTTCGGCACCGTCTTTTTCACCGCCACCACGATCCTGGGCTGGGGCTACTACAGCGAGCGTTGCCTTGAATTCCTGGTCGGGGTCAAGGGCATCAAACCCTTCCGCCTGGTCTGGGTGGCTGTGGTTGTGCTCGGTTCGGTGGCCAGCTTTGACGTCATCTGGACCATCGCCGACATCCTCAACGGGTTGATGGCCATCCCCAACCTGATCAGCCTGTTGCTGCTCAGCGGCACCGTCTTCCAGCTCACCCGCCGCTACGACTTCGGCAAGGCCCGCTCCAGCGACTAGCCGCTCACGTCTCCAGGTTGCAGCTCACCGCCAGCTCAAAGGGAACGCAGCTGTTGGGCAGCTCCAGCAGCTGGGCGGTGAGGGCCGCGATGTCGCCGGGTTGGCTCATTGCCTCTTTGGGCATGGCGTTCACGGCGGCGGCCATGTCGGTGTTCACCCAGCTGG
>JBMSIW010000056.1:0-12624 GCA_049418265.1 Vulcanococcus sp. | reverse complement strand
CCCCTTTCCATTGCCAGCCCACTTCAAGAAGGAAGAGAAGGTGCTGCAGGAAGCGGGTTGCACCAGCTGGCCCTTGATCGCGGCTCTGAGCGACCAACAGCTCGATCAGCTCTCCCGCCGGGGTGGCGCCCTGGAACGTCAACTGCGCAAATTGCGGGGCCAGGCGCAACTCGTGGTCGAGCTGGACCTGGAGCCCTATCAGGCGGCCCTGCTGCTCTACGCGGGCATCGCCAGCAGCCGCGGCTTAGCCCAGAGCTCGCCTCAACAACTGATCACCCAGTTGGGGCGGCTGGAGCGATCCTTAACCGGCATGGCTCCCGCCCGCGTCCAGCCCAGCGATGTGCGCGCCTGGATCAGCCGCGCCCAACAACACCTCAGTCGCTCGATGAAGTGACCCCTGCGATGCGCGCAGGTTCATCCAGCACTCTCAAATGAAGTTGTGACACAGCACACCTTCGCTGACGTTCAAGCCGTGATCGGTTCGCGCATCAAGGCCTTGATCCTGAGCTCGGCCCTACTGAGCCTGGCGAGCCCTGTTTGGGCTAACTCCTCATTGCTGGAGTCCGTCAAAAAGAACCCCCAAAAAGCCAAGGCTCTCTGCAGCGAACTGAGAGCCCTGAACGCCCAGGGGCTCTCCTACAACTCCCCTCAAGCCGTCGCGCAGATCGCTCGGCAGCAGGATCTGAACAACACCGACGCAGAGATCCTCTCCACCTACGTGGTCGGCCTCTACTGCCCGGACATCCGCTGATCACTCCCTGTGGAGGTGTTCGAGCAACGGATCACCTGCGCAGACGGCATCGGACTGTCCTGCCGGCTCTGGCTTCCTGACGGCAAGGGACCATGGCCCGTTTTGTTGATGCGGCAGCCCTATGGACGGGCCATCGCCTCAACGGTCACCTACGCCCATCCGTCCTGGTATGCCAGCCACGGGTTTGCGGTCCTTGTCCAGGATGTTCGCGGCCGCGGTGACTCCGCTGGAGACTTTCAGGGCTTTCGCCAAGAAGCCCCTGATGGAAGCGCCACGGTGGCCTGGCTGCGCCAACAGAGCTGGTGCAATGGACAGGTCGGCAGCTACGGCTTCTCCTACCAAGGGCTCAGCCAGCTCCTGTTGAGCGAGGGGGATGCACTTCCCGATGCGCTGGCACCGGCGATGGCCGGGTTGGATGAGCGCCTGCATTGGGCTTCTGAGGGGGGCTGCCACTGGTGGGCGATCGGCGTGGGCTGGGCCCTGCAGTTGGCAGCCCAGGGCTTGAAGCGTCGCGATGACCTGGAGGGTTGGCAAACGATCCGCGCAGCCCTGGAGAGCGGGCGCTTCCTCAACGAGGGTCTGAGCCTGCTGGAGCGCTTCGATCCCCAGGGCATGGGATTGCGCTGGCTCCGGCAGGACCCCTCCACCTCTGATGGCTGGACCTGCCACACGCCCCCTGCAGAGCTTTGGCAGAGGCCGATGCTGCTCGTCGGTGGTTGGCATGACCCTCATCTGCGGGGCGTGCTGGATCTCTGGCAGCGCAGCCGCGCAGCGGGCACTGAACCCCTGCTGCGGATTGGCGCCTGGAGTCACCTGAACTGGGGGGGAGGGATCGATGCACTGCAACTCTCCTTTTTCAAGGAGCATCTCTGCGGCAACAGCGCCGACCCAGCTGAGCCGAGGACTCTGATGCAGGAGATCCAAAGCGGTCACTGGCGGGAGCGCTCACCGGATCAGTGCAGCCATCAGAGCTGGGGTCTGACGAGTGCCGGGCTGGCCGCCATCCGCAGCGATGAGGGCGAACTGAACCCTCTCTCTGGTGGTCCCCAATCGGGTGGTCAGGTCGTGGTGGTCCATGACCCCTGGCGTCCCCTGCCAGGCCGCGGTGGACACCTGGGCCTCGACGCTGGGGTGGTGGGACGCGGCGATCTCGATCAGCGCTCCGATGTGGCCTGCTTCAGCACAGCTCCTTTTCAGGAGACGAGCGAGCTGCTGGGAGAACCCGTGCTGGAACTCGATGCCGCCGCTGATCAACCGGGATTTGACCTCTGCCTGGCGCTCTCGATCGTGACCCCAGACGGGCAGGTCCGGCAGCTCAGCACCGGGGTGGCCCGCTACCGGGGCGAAGACTGCCAGCGCATGGAGCGCCGTCAGGTTGCGCTGCAGCCCTTGCTGACGGATCTGCCCGCGGGCTGCAGGCTGCGGCTCTCAATCGGCCTGGCCGCCTGGCCGCAGATCGCCGTCAACCCGGGTGATGGCTCCCTGCCGGAGGGATCCGCGGGCGCACGTCACCGGGTGATCAGCGTGACCCTGCAGTTGGCGGACTCCTGTTTCAGCATTCGTCCGATGGCTGGGGCAAACTGAGCGCCACTTCCTGAGGCCCCCATGCTGCGGCAGCTGCACCTTCTCTCGGCTCTGAGCGTGATGGCATCAGGGTTGGTGCTGCAAGCTCCTGCCCTGGCCCAAGTCAGCGGATCCGGGGCCCCCGCGGCAGCGCCAGCGGCAAACAACCTGAGCATTGAGCAGGCCCGCGCCGCAGCCATCCGCATCCTCAAAGCAGTTCAGAGCGGCGATGCCAACGCCCGCTACGCGCAGTTCTCGGCGGAGCGCCAGGCCATCACCAGTCCGGCCCTGATCGCGGCCACCATGCGCACCCAGCCGAAGGTGCGCGGCTTTTCACTGCTCAGCGTGCGCAGCGGCATGGAGAGCAGCATCGTGGAAGCGGAGCTCGACACCGCCGCGGGTCAGCGCGTGGTGTTCATGGTCCTCAACAACCAGGGGCGCCTGGAGCGCTACTACGTCGATCGCGCTGACGACGACGTCAGTGCGGTGGCCAAGCAATTCGTTGTGGCGGTCAGCACGGGCAATTTCATCACCGCCCATAGCTTCCTGAGCCCCGCGTTCCAGCGGGAAATCAGCCCAGATGAGCTGCAGCGCAAGTGGCTTGGCCTGCAACGCATCACCGGCAACTTCGTGAAGGTTGGGCGCGTGGTGGAGGCCGAAACCACCCCGGACATGCGTCTGGTGCTGGTGAATGTCGACTTCAATCGCCTCAGCGACAACCTCTACGTGATCCTCAACAACCAGAACGAGATCACTGGGATTGATTTTCCTGAGGAACCTGCTGCGCCAGCGCCAGTGCGCTGAAGAAAACCGGCCTAAGCTCCCAGCCACGCTTTGCGTTTGAACCTGTGCTGGCTCAGCTCGACTGGATGGTGGACGACGCTCAGCGCCTGGCCGAGTGCCGCCACGACCACCCTCTAGCCGTTCTCGGGCCCCAACCCCTCGACAACGGTCAATGGGTGGTGCGGGTCTGGATGCCCGATGCGGAGCGCGTCGAATTGCTGTGCGATGGCAAGAGCCTTGCCATGGCCACGCCGCATCACCCTTGGGTGTTTGAAGCCGAGGTTCCCCAGGACCCCGGGAGCGGCTACCAGGTTCGGGTCCTGCGGGGCGGCATCGAGCACGTCTGCCACGACCCCTGGGCCTTCCGCGAGGAATGGATGGGGGAGCTGGATCGCCACCTCTTCGCCGAGGGGAACCATCACCACATCTGGCAGCGGATGGGGGCCCATGTCACCAGCCTCAACGGCGTTGCCGGGGTCATGTTCTGCCTGTGGGCACCCAATGCGCGCAGCGTGTCGGTGCTGGGCAATTTCAACGGCTGGGATGGGCGTCTCCACCCGATGCAGTCACGGCTGGGTGGTTGCTGGGAGCTCTTCATCCCCGGCCTCCACGCCGGCGAGATCTACAAATACGAGATCCGCACACAGCAGGGGCACTGCTACCAGAAGGCTGATCCTTATGGCTTCCGCCATGAGGTCAGGCCCAACCATGGCTCCATCGTCGAGCCCCTGAGCAGCTTTTCCTGGTCGGACCGCTCCTGGATGGAGGAGCGGGACAACCGCAACCCTCTGGACCAGCCGATTTCGGTCTATGAGATGCACCTGGGCAGCTGGATGCATGCCAGTGCCGATGAACCCTTCATCGAGCCTGATGGCAGCGCCCGAGCGCCGGTCCCCGCGGCCGATCTCAAGCCCGGCGCACGCCTGCTCACCTACAGCGAGCTCGCCGATCGGGTCATCCCCTACGTCAAGGCTCGGGGCTTTACCCACATCGAGCTGATGCCCATCTCGGAGCATCCCTTTGATGGCTCCTGGGGTTATCAGGTCACCGGCTGGTACGCCCCCACCAGCCGCTTTGGCAAACCGGATGAATTCCGCGCCTTCGTGGATCAATGCCACGCCGAAGGCATCGGTGTGATCCTCGACTGGGTGCCGGGGCACTTCCCCAAGGATGCCCACGGCCTGGCCTTCTTTGATGGTGCCCACCTGTATGAGCACGCCGACCCGCGCATCGGTGAGCACAAAGAGTGGGGAACGCTGATCTTCAACTACAGCCGCAACGAGGTTCGCAACTTCCTGGTCGCCAACCTGGTCTTCTGGTTCGAGCAGTTCCACATCGACGGCATTCGCGTCGACGCCGTGGCCTCAATGCTCTACCGGGACTATCTGCGGCCCGATGGCGAGTGGATCCCCAACGAGCACGGCGGCCGTGAAAACACCGAGGCCGTGCAGTTCCTGCAGCAGGCCAACCATGTGCTTTTCCAGCACTTCCCCGGCGCCCTGTCGATTGCCGAGGAATCCACCACCTGGCCCATGGTGACCAAACCCACCGACATGGGTGGTCTGGGGTTCAACCTCAAATGGAACATGGGTTGGATGCACGACATGCTCGATTACTTCGAGCTGGATCCGTGGTTCCGCCAGTTCCACCAGAACAACGTCACCTTCTCGATTTGGTACGCCTACACCGAGAACTTCATGCTCGCCCTCAGCCACGACGAGGTGGTGCACGGCAAGAGCAACCTGCTGCACAAAATGCCGGGCGATGACTGGCAGAAGTTCGCCAATGTGCGCGCCCTGCTGGCCTACATGTGGACCCACCCCGGCAAGAAGACCATCTTCATGGGGATGGAATTCGGCCAGAGGGCTGAATGGAATGTCTGGGGCGACCTGCAGTGGGACCTACTGCAATACGAACCGCACCAGGGTCTGCAGCGGCTGGTTGATGACCTCAATGTCTTCTACAAGTCCGAGCCGGCCCTCTGGCGCGATGACTTCGAAGAATTCGGCTTCCAGTGGATTGACTGCAACGACAACCGCCACTCCATCATCAGCTTCATGCGGCGGGAGAGCACGACGGGCCGCTGGCTCGTTGTGATCGCGAATTTCACCCCCCAAAGCCATTCCCACTACCGCATCGGGGTACCTCTCAAGGGCTTCTACAGCGAAGTGCTGAACACCGACGCTGAGCGCTACGGCGGCAGCAACCTGGGCAACCTGGGGGGCAAGTTCACCGACGAGTGGGGCATTCACGGCTACGAACACTCCCTCGATCTCTGCCTGCCACCTCTCTCCGTGCTGGTGTTCCAGCGGGACGAGAAGCGGAGCCAGGAGCTCGATGCTGAAGTTCGTGACGAAGCGCCTGAAGCCAGCGGCTGGAAGGCCTCGATCGGTAACTCCTTCGGGTAGGTTCGCGCTTCGCGTCCCCATCGTTCATGACCGAAACCGCCCCCCTGCTGCTGCGCGCCGCCCGAGGTGAGCAGGTGGAGCGGCCCCCGGTCTGGATGATGCGCCAGGCCGGCCGCTACATGAAGGTCTACCGCGACCTGCGCGACCGCCATCCCGGCTTCCGCGAACGCTCCGAGAACCCCGATCTCTCCTTTGAGATCTCGATGCAGCCCTTCGAGGCCTTCAAGCCCGATGGCGTGATCCTGTTCTCCGACATCCTCACGCCCCTGCCGGGCATGGGCATCAACTTCGACATCGTCGAGAGCAAGGGTCCCCTGATCCACGACCCGATCCGCTCGATGGCCCAGGTGGAAGCCCTCCGCCCCCTGAACCCGGCGGAGAGCATGCCCTTTGTCGGTGAGGTGCTCACCCGTCTGCGCAGTGCCGTGGGTAACCAGGCCGCGGTGCTCGGTTTTGTGGGCGCGCCCTGGACCCTGGCCGCCTACGTGGTGGAAGGCAAGAGCAGCAAGAACTACGCGGTGATCAAGGCCATGGCCTTCCGCGAGCCCGAGCTGCTGCACAAGCTGCTCGATCACTTCGCCGAGTCCATCGCCGCCTACCTGCGTTACCAGATCGATTCCGGCGCCCAGGTGGTGCAGATGTTCGACTCCTGGGCCGGTCAGCTGAGCCCAGCGGACTACGACACCTTCGCGGCGCCATATCAGAAAAAAGTGGTGGATCTGGTCAAGCAAACCCACCCCGACACCCCCTTCATCCTCTACATCTCGGGCAGCGCTGGCGTGATCGAGCGCATGGCCCGCACCGGGGTGGACATCGTCTCGCTGGATTGGACCGTGGACATGGCCGAAGGCCTGGCCCGTCTCCCCGAGCATGTCGGTGTGCAGGGCAACGTGGATCCCGGCCTGCTGTTCGGCAGCAAGGAGGCGATCCAGGCCCGGATCGATGACACCGTGCGCAAGGCCCGCGGCCGCAAGCACATCCTCAACCTGGGCCACGGCATCCTCCCCGGCACTCCTGAAGAGAACGGTCAGTTCTTCTTCGAAGCCGGCAAGAGCGTCATGGAGCGCATCGGAGCGGCAGCTTGAGTTCGTCGCCTGCACGGATCCTGATCACAGGGGCCAGCGGTTGCGTTGGCCAGCACATCGCTGAACTCCTCTATCGAGAGAGCGACGCGGAGCTGCTGCTCTGGCTTCGGGATCCCGGCAAACTGAAGGCTGTTCCGGCTGACGATCCGCGCATCACCCTGCTCGTGGGGGACTTGCGTGATGTCGCGCCCCACCGGGAGCAGATCGCAACCGCAACGCGCATCATTCACACCGCCACCGCCTGGGGAGACCCCGAGCGGGCTCAACAGGTGAATGTGGTGGCCGTCAAGGAGATGCTCGCGGCCACCAACCCTGCCGTGCTGGAGCAGGTGGTCTATTTCTCGACCGCCAGCATCCTCAATCGAGACCTGGAGCTGTTGCCAGAGGCGATGCCCTATGGCACCGAATACATCCAGACCAAAGCCCAGTGCCTGCAGCAGCTGGAGCAGCACCCCCTGGCCTCGCGGATCGTCGCGGTCTTCCCCACCCTGGTCTTTGGTGGACGGGTTGATGGCTCAGGTCCTTTCCCCACCAGCTATCTGACAGCGGGTCTCAAGGAAGGGGCGCGCTGGCTGTGGTTGGCGAAATGGCTGAGGGCTGAAGCCTCCTTCCATTTCATTCATGCAGCCGACATCGCCCGGGTCTGCGCCCACCTCGCCACGAACCCACACCAAGCCAACCCCGAACTGGGGCAAGGCGCCGTGCGCCGGCTGGTGCTGGGTCAACCTGCCGTCACCGTGAATCAAACCGTTCAGCGTCTCTGCCGCTGGCGCCGGAGCTGGTATCCGCCGATTGGGGTGGATTTACAGGGCTGGCTGATTGAGGGGTTGATCAAGCTGCTGCGCATCGAGGTGAATGCCTGGGATCGCTTCTCCATTCGTCAGCGTCACTTCGTCCACGAGCCGATCAGCCCACCCGAGCGCTTCGGCTTGGTCAGCCATGCCCCCACCCTGGAGGCGGTCTTCGAGGACGCGGGACTGCGGCACCGCGGCTGATCGAAGCCTGATCACAACAGGAGGTTTCAAATGTTGCGAACCTCTGCAGCAAGCGACACAGAGGTCGCATCTGACCCTTAATTTGTTCAGGTTGCACGAGCTCCGATGCGCCGTCTTCTTTCCCTGATTGCCCTTTGCCTGGCGCTGGTGCTGGGTGCCACCCCCAGCTTCGCCGCTGATGCCGACCACGGCGCTCAGATCTTCTCCGCGAACTGCGCTGCTTGCCACATGGGCGGCGGCAACGTGGTGAATGCCGAGCGCACCCTCAAGAAAGAGGCCCTCGAGGCCTACCTGGCCAACTACAGCGCTGGCCACGAGGAAGCCATCCAGTACCAAGTCACCAATGGCAAGAACGCCATGCCCGCCTTCGGCGGCAAGCTGAGCAGCGGTGACATCGCCGATGTGGCTGCCTACGTGGAGTCCATGAGCCAGAAAGGCTGGGCCTGATCCTTCCACGATCGACTCGAAAGCCGCCCCGAGGGGCGGCTTTTTTGTTGGCTGGCCAGGGGCCTGTTGTCAGAGCCTGGTGGGAGCGTCAAGGTGACGGGGCAACGATGACCTCGGCGATGGCTGATCAACAGCGACCAGCGGGCAGCCGCGCGGAGGCGGTGGTGGCTTTCCTGCGAGGCAGCGTGTTCCCCGCGATCAGACCCTTGCAGCCCTGGAGCAGCGCCGCTGAAGGCCCTCACCACTCACCTCACTGGGACAACAAGGCCCAGTGACGTGCGGCGCGTCAATCAGGACCAAGCCTGACTCCCCATCAACGCCGGGACGCGTGGAGCCTGTTGCTCCTGGACTGCGCGTGAGCTCGGCAGGACAGAGACAGCTGTGGCGCGCTCCATCGAGGATTCCAACAAGTAAGCCGCGAGGTTGCTCAATGAACGTCCCTCCTGATCACTGCGTTCTTGGAGCAAGGAGAAGGCGTGATGGGGAACCGTGATACTGATCCGCCGCGAGCTGCGGAACAGTGGGGACTTGGGCGACGAATGCGCAGGCATGGTGCATGGAGGTGAAGACATCTCCAGTGTTCTGCCGCAACACCACGCCTGAATAGATCCGGATGAGGGGGTCCAAGTTCACGGAGCCCTAAAGGCGCTAAGCCTCCAATAGATCGCTGATTCCTTGCATGGCGCATGCCAGCAGCTCAGGGGAGGGAAGGCGGCCGCTGAGTTGCCTGTTAGTCGACGATCATCAACTGGTGGCTCAGGCCGTTGGCGGATTGCTCAGCGAGCAGTGCGGCCTGCGGCTCGTGGCGGTCTGCTGCAGCGTTCAGGAGGCTCTGATCGCGATCGATCAAGCACCACCAGATCTGTTGCTCTTGGATGTGAACCTGCCGGGGGAACGTTGGCAGGATTGCGCCGCCGCCCTTCAGCACCGCAAGCCAGAGGCGCGGCTGATCATCCTGACGGGCATGGCCGATCAATTTGTTCCACCAGAACAGATCCGTTCGCGTCTGTTGGCGGTTGTGGATAAATCACGAGCCTGGGATGATCTGGCCAGTGTGGTGAATCGCTGGCAACAACAACTGCCAACGTGTCCACCATCGCAACAGGTGCCGTGGGTGTTGATGGTCGATCGCCTCTCACCGCGGGAGAGGCGGGTCCTGGACGCCATGGGCCAGGGCCTGAACAACAAGGAGATTGCCAAACTGCTGGGGCTCAGCCTGAGGACGGTGGAGACCTACCGCAAAAGCATCAGCGCCACATTGGCGCTCAGCGGCGCAGAACTCGTGCGGGCAGCTGCGCTCTATCGCTGCACGGCACACACGCACGCAGTTAACAGCCCCGAGGAAGAGTAAGGCGAAGTTCAGCTCCTCCGAGAGTGGCGGATCGAGCGCCCTCCAAGCTGCCGTTGTGATTCCGGGCAATTCGGCGAACGATAAACAGGCCCTGGCCCATCCCCGTGGACTTCTGTGAACCCAATTGGATCAAGTCACTCAAGGAACCAGACAGCCCTGCACCTGAATCTTCGACATGCAGACAGAGCTGATCCTGGGTACTTTCAAGCCAGACAGCCAGAGAGCGGTGGTTTGGCTTCACCTCCCGCAAGGCATCAATCGCATTCCTGAGCAGGTTCAGGCAAGCCACACGCAACTGCTCGGCATCACCGCGCATCGGCTGCGGCTGATCCAAACCGTTCAGCGTCAGCGCAACACCAACCCGTTCCAACTGCAGTTGAACGCTCTCAATCGCGCTCAGGACCACAGCGGTGAGATCCAGATCATCCGTTTCACTTCTGGCGCTACGCAGCAGGTTGGCCATGGCGCCGATGGTTCGGTTGAGTTCGGCAGCGCTGGTATGCAACAACCTGGCGCTCTCCGCCAAGGGGGAATCCGCCGGCACCCCCGATGCTTGCAACTTGTTGAGCAACTGGCGGCTCTCAAGCTGAATGATCGTGAGCGGTTGGCGGATTTCATGGGCCAAACCGGTCGCCCTCCGACTGGTGGCCAACTGAGCGCCGAGCTGATCACTGAGCGCTTCAAGCCGGTTGGCCTTCAGTTGCAGACGCAGCTGCTGGTGATCAATGGTCTGGCGCTGGCGGCTGATCCAGATGCACAGCCCCGCCATGACGAGCAGAGCGCTGAGTCGAACCAGGTAAAAGGTCTCCAGGATCAGTGGTGTGCGCAAGGCCTCGTAGGCCATGAGCGCGCACCAAAGCCCAGCGATCAGGCTCACCTGTGTTGCTGGAACGCAGAGGATGCTGAACAGAACCGGCAGAAAGCTGAACAGCCAGATCTGAACGTTCGAAGAATGCAGCCCCAGGCTCTCTTCCAGCGCAAACAGCAGCAGGAGCACAAGCAGAAGACCTCCTGCTCGGACCCACTTGGGCTGGGTTTGGCTGAGGGCAATGAGGTTCATCCGAGATCAGTGCCAGGCCGTTTCATGGCATGGCCTTCTCGCCCGGAGAAGCGGATGGGGCGGATGGGGCGGATGGTTCCGTGGAGTTGATGGTCAGCAGCAAAGGCATCGGCGCAAGGCAGTGCACCGTCCTGGCATAGGGAGAGCCATGGCTCAGGGACTGAGCGCGAAGCAGCTCTGCAGCACGGTCCAATCAGCGACGAGCAGATCAGGCTGGCGTTGCATTGAGCAGCTGAGCAACCTCGTTGATCACGAACTCCAAAACGGGGTCTGGCAAGCGAGGCACGAGGGTACTGATCGCTGCCGCTGTGCGATCAAGCAACTCAACAGGCGTGAGATCTGGCGAGAGGAGTTGAGCCAGTCGAACCTGCTCTAGGGATACAGCAATAAGCAGGCGGATGTCGACGAGATCGGCCATAGATGCTGATGCATGCGTCCTTACGCTATGCGGAAGAAGCATCTGTGCGCATCATTTGAGACACCTCAAATTGGCCTAGAAAACGCTGTAGATCTGCGGGTATTGAGCTTCAAAGCGAGGCTTCATTCAGGACATCAGCGGTCATTTCGAGCTCGGCGGCTGAAAACCTTCAATCCCACACCGACCAAAGCGAGACCGAAGATCTCGCAATCGGTCACTGGTCATGGGGACGACAACAAACAGGTTTGCTCTCAACTCAAAGGACACCTGTTGCTTGGCGGGTTCAGAGGCCTTGCTCTAAACCCTTTCTCCGCTCAAGCACAGCCAAATAGAGGTCTTCGTCAATGTCCCGGATGTCGTACTCACTGGGGAGGCAGCCATGGAGATGGCGATGGACCACCAGCCAGCAGTTGCGCTCGGGGTCTCGTGTGGTGGCATCAAAGGCAAAGGATTCCTGTGCCAGTTGCTCAACCAAGGCGTCCTTCATTGCTGCAGACCTAAGCCACACTGTGGGCAACCGTCCTGGCCATGATGCCCGCCGCCCTGGCATGGCTGCCTGTCCTGCTCCTGTCCGCCTTTGCTGGACAGGGGGCCCTCGCTCAGGCGAACTCTCCTTTGGAGCTGATCAAGGGGGGGGGCACACCTGCCTCCATGAATGAGGAGATGATCCAGAACTGGAGCAGCGCGAACAGCTGCCGCTTGCTGGTCAAGCCAAGCGAAGCCGCGACCCAGCCGCTGCGCATCAGCCCTGCCGATGTGGCACGCAAGAACCGCATGGGCTGCCTCTCGCCCAACGATGCGATCTATGGCTCCAATGGCTGCCCCACCAAGCTCTGCAAGAGCAGCAGCGGCGTTGTCCCGCTGCAGCCAAACTGATGAACAGCCTGGCGTTGTGACCTTGCCTCCCTTGCTGCGCACCAAGTCCCTCGCAGCCCTGGCGGCTGCCACGGCCCTGCTCGCCCTCCAGCCTGCGCTGGCGCAGGTCAGTACAGCTCAGGTTCGTGCTCTGAACCTGGCTCGAAACTGGGCGATCGACAACAACGGTGGACTGGCGGTTTATGTGCCGGCGGCCTGCATGTTCAACACGGGCGATGGTGGAGGTGCCTGCCTGGTCTCCCATGACGGTCAGGGGTACCGCTACTCCTTCCTCGGAGGAGCTCCCGGTTGGCAGCAAAACAACCAGTCACCCAGCCAGGAAACGGAACTGCTGATCTCCGGAGATGGCCGGCGCGTGCTCTCGGTCCTCTACAACGGCCGGCCGCGCTGAGGCGTGGAAACCGAACCATTGGGGGAGGACCGAAGCGATCGATTCGGTTCCCCGCTCCTGGAGTTCAAAACGCCGGCCATACGGTTTTGGCAACCACCCCCTGAGGGAGGAGAACCATGCATCCCACCGCCGAACTGTTCACGGAAAAAGCCTGGGCTGCTGTCGTTGCGGCGCAGCAACTCGCGCAACAACGGCGCCAGCAACAGATGGAGAGCGAGCATCTGTTTGCGGCCTTGCTGGCCCAACAAGGCCTGGCCGGAAGGATCCTCGAGAAGGCCGGTGTGGATGTGGGCACCCTGAGCCAAAAGCTGGAGGCCTACATCGCAGGCCAACCTGCCTTGAGCGCCGCTCCAGACAACGTTTATCTGGGCAAGGGTCTCAACAGCGTTCTCGATCAAGCTGATGCCCTGAAGGGCAGCTATGGCGACAGCTACATCGCCATTGAGCATCTGCTGCTGGCCCTCGCCATCGATGATCGCTGCGGCAAACAGCTGCT
>JBMSIW010000055.1:0-13017 GCA_049418265.1 Vulcanococcus sp. | reverse complement strand
CGCGGGCATCGATGTGCCGGCGGTTGGCGCAGAGGTGGCGCAGGATCCAATAGAGCGGTTCGGGGCTCTCAAGGCCCATCTTCTGCTGAAGATCCAGCAGGGTGTGCTCCCGCTGATCGGCCATCACCTGCTCCAGATTGGACTGGAGATCGAGTAGGGCTGCTGCGGCCTTCTTGCCAGCCTCTACGCCGGGCTGGTGATAGGCGTTGACATTGACCAGCTCGCCGTAGAGACCCACGGCTCGCTCAAAGAGAGCGATCAATGCACCGAGGCTGTGGGCATTGAGCCGTTGCAGGGTGATGCTCAGATTGAAGCGGCCCTCTTCGGTCAGCGCCGAACGGGTTCCCTGCAGGAAGCCATCGAGGAAGTCACCGGGGTTTTCTCCTTCCAGCGGAGGAATGTCTCCAGGATCTTCGAGAACCTCGATGAAGGTGACGAAGAAATTGTCGATGCCATCGCGCAGCTGCTGCACATAGGCGTGTTGATCCGTCGAGCCCTTGTTGCCGTAGACGGCAATGCCCTGATGAACCTCCAGGCCATCGCGGTCGAGCTTCTTGCCCAGGCTCTCCATCACGAGCTGTTGGAGATAACGGCTGAACACCTCCAGACGATCGCGGTAGGGCAGAACAACCATGTCCCGCTGACCCTTGCCATCACCGGCGTGGAACCAGGCGGCTGCGAGTAGCGCCGCCGGATTGTTCATCAGCTCCGGGACGCGAGTTGCGGCATCCATGGCGGCGGCACCGGCCAGAAACTCTCGGATGTCACTGCCAATGAGCACCCCGGGCAGCAGGCCCACGGCGCTGGTGATGCTCGTGCGGCCACCCACCCAATCGAACATGTCAAAGCGAGCCAGCCAACTGCCTTGGGCGGCTTCTTGATCGAGGCGACTGCCCAGCATGGTGACGGCCACCGCCTGGGTGGACCAGTTGCCGCCATGGGACTCCACAGCCCGGCGGGCCTGGAGCATGCCGATGTGGGGCTCGGGCGTCCCTCCGGACTTACTGACGACGATCACCAGGGTGGTCTTCAGCCGGGCACCCAGGGAGGCGAGGGTGCGACGCATCCCGTCGGGATCGACGTTGTCAAAGAAGTGAAACGGCAAACCCGCCCCGGGATCCTGCAGGGCGCGGATCATCAAGAGGGGGCCGAGGCCAGAGCCACCGATGCCAATCCAGAGCACATCGGTGAAGCGCTCGCCTGCGCCGTTGGTGATGGCACCACTGAGCACGTCGCGCCCGAACGCCTCAAGGCGATCCACCTCAACTCGGATGTGATCGCCACTGGCCGCATCAGGAGCGAGCTCTGGGGAACGCAGCCAGTAGTGGCCGACCTGCCGTTGCTCATCAGCATTGGCGATGGAGCCCCCCTCAAGCGCTGCCATGGCCGCAAAGGCCTTGTCAAAGCCCGGCTTCAGGGACGCCAGGACGCCTGAATCGAGACCCATCCGGCTGACATCGAGCCAGAAGCCCAGGTCACTGTTGTGCCAGAGCAACGAGCAGAACCTCTGCCATTGGCTCTTCGGATCGAGGCCAGGTGCAGAGGGAAGCGGAGACATCAGGCCGGGAGCACGCAGATGGCCTGTTGAAACTATCGGCGGATCACCCTGAGGCATAGCCTTTTGGGCGAAATGACCCGATTTAGATCAAGACAGATCTGAGACTGTGTGGACCACCACACAGATCGGCGGCTTTTGTGCGGTTTGTCTCGTTCAACCGGCCTAATCTGAATTCACAGATAGGGCAGCCCGTTTGGGTTGTCCTGAGCCTGCGACCTTGACGACAGCGCACCCCTGAACCAGTCCCACCGCCACAGCAGTCAGCGTCCCTCCAAGGTGCAGGTCCGGCGCTGGCTGATGCCTGGTTTGGCGATGGCAGCGGTGGCGGGTTCAGCTCTCTCCCTGAGCCGCAGCAGTGCTCTTGATCAGCGCTCTCGCGATCTTCAGAGCAAACCGGAGCGGGTGGACAGCCGCTCCCATCCCGATCCCACCGCCTTCAGCCCGGAGGAATTGCGCGAGCTGCAGCGCCGCTTTGGGGTCCATGGACCTCAGCCCAGGCTGGCGCGATTGTTCACCAAGGGTGTCGACCAACTGACGCCGCTCAGAAATCACACGGTGAGCCGGCTGCAGGAACTGCAGCCACTGATCATGCGGGAAAGCCGCCGTACGGGACTCAACCCGATGCTGCTGGCGGCCATCTTGTTCGACGAGATGCAACACGCCAAGCCCGGCGAGGACCATCCGCTGGCGGCCCACTCCGGACTGTTCAGCACCCATGGCCCCGCTCAACTGGGCCTCAGCGAGATGGAGAAGCAGGGCCTGCTGCGCTCCGATGCCAGCGATGCCGAGATCCAGGCCGCCCGCGACCAGCTTCTGGATCCTGAGCGGAATGTCGAATTGTTAGCCGGGAAGATGACCAGGCTGCTGGGCCTGCTCGGGGGGCGTCCAAGTCAGACGCGCGATGTCAGCCACAACCACCGCAACGCCAAGACCGTGGCGACCTTGGCCTATTTGCACAACGGCAAGTTGGACTACCCGCGGCGCATCCTGCGCTACATGCAGGATCCGGAACTGCATGGCCTGCTCTACGGAACCGTCAAAAAACCGCTGTCACCGTTGATCTGAGCGGTTCAGAGAAGACAGCTCAGCAAAGAACCCCAAGGGCCGCGAGCCGCTGCTGCAGAGCATCCCAGTCAAAGCTGCGTGGATCAGCGCGTTCATGGCCGAGATCCACATGGCGATGGGTCGTGATGCGCTCGGGAGGGATTTTGAAGCGCTGCATCCAATCCGCCAGGGCCACCGCAAGGGTGTCGTACTGGGCGGAGCTGTAGCCGCTGTGGCTCTCAGCGTTGTCCTCTCCATCGAGGGGGGTCTCAAGACTGACGTGCAAAGCGAAGTTGTTGACGGAGCCATCGAGCTCTGGATTGGTCACGACCCATTCGCCGGCAAAGGCGGAATAACCAGCGCCGTAGGCCCGTTTGCTCGGATCGAGGGCCTGAACGGCATTTCCCTTTTCGCCAATCAAGAGGTGATAGCTCACCTGATCTTCATCGCGGCTGTTGGCGCTCAGAAAGGTGTTCAACGCCGACTGCAAACCAAAGACCGTCTCGTGCAGCACCACCAGAGATGGACGGGTGGAGAGGGGATTGCCGAAGGCGTCATGGCTCAGACGCTCGGCGTAGTTGCTGGGATCAATCTGCAGCCGCTGGAGCGAGCCCGGATAGTCCCGGCGCAACTGTTGCAAGCGCTGGCGGAGTTGACCATCGGCAACGCTGCATTGCCGATGCAGGGGGCTCTGCCAGGCCAGCTGAGCGGGAGGGCTCGGGGCTGGCCGGGCATGGGGCATGGGAAGCGGCAACAGCAACTCGCCTCCTTGCTGATGCCAAAGCCAAAGGCCTGAGCCACCGACAAGAAAACCAGCGGCCAGCCCCCACCAGAGCAGGGGACGGCGGAGTTCCGGGGGGCAGGACAACCGGACCATGGGCTCAGCGACCCGCAGGACGCAACCAGGCAGCCCGCGCCGCCTCTTGCTCTGGTCGTGCAGTGGCAAGCGTCACCAGGCGATAGCGCTTGACCGCTGGAGCACCGGGCTCCAATCGGAGTCGGCGCAACTGGCTGCGGCGAGAGATCAGCAGCTCGTGGCTCGCCCCTGCGCTGAGCAGACGCTCCCACTGCTCCACCAGCGTGAGGCGGGTGGCGTCGAGGCCAATCAGCTCGTCACCGACCATGAGTCCCGCCCGTTCAGCGGGGCTTTGGCGCCAGATCCGTTGAACCTGCAGGCCGTTTGGCTGCACCTTCAAGACAGCTCCACTCCAGGGATGGGCGGCCATCTCCGGCTCCAGTGCAAGACCCACACTCAAGAGGTAGCCATCGATGTCGGGATCGTCCACGCTCGTGAGCCAACGTTCGAGGATCGAGCCCAAGCCCGCGCAAGCTGCCTCGAAGGCAGCGAGGAGGTCCTGCTGCTGATAGCCACGGCCGACGGCGCCATGGCTGCGCCAAAGACCCTGTAGGACCCGCTCCAGGCTGCTGCCGTTCTGGCGGAGGTGAAGATCGGCACATAGCGCGATCACGGCCCCTTTGAGGTAGTAGCTGATCTGGCTATTGCCCGAATAGGCATCGGGCTTGTAGAGCTTGACCCAGGCCTCCTCACTGCTGGTCTGGAGGCTTTGGACGAAGCGTCCGGGGCTGAGCAGATAGCGACTCAAGTCTTCGCCGAGGTCGTGGAGATAGTCCTCGGGTTCGCTGAGCCCGGCCCGCAGGGGCAGCCATTGATCGACGTAGCTGGTCACACCTTCGGCAAACCAGAGCGTTGGGACCACCGACGCCTGCTGGTAGTCGATCGGCCGCAACTCAGCAGGGGTCAGGCGCCGAACGTTCCATTGATGGAAGTACTCGTGGGCAATGAGCTGGAGCAGTTTTCGGTAGCCATGCTCGGCCTCGAGGTTGCGGCGCCCATAGACGAGCACACAACTGTCGTCGTGCTCCAGGCCGCCGTAGCCGTCATCCAGCAGATGCAGCACAAAGAGGTAGTCCCTGGAGGCCGGAGCGCTCTCAGCGAGCAGGTCGCAGCAGGCTTCGCAGACTCGGCGCACATCCTCAAAGAAGGATGGATAGCGCTCGTGGAACCACGATGCATCCCGCGCGTCACCAGCCCAGGTGACCCAGCGGTGGGGTACACCCCGCACTTGGAACTGATGCAGCGTGTGGGCGCCAACCTCTAAGGGACTGTCAATGAGCTGGTCATAGTCGCGGGCCAGCCAGCCGCCATCAGCTGCCGCAGCAAGGGGCGTAAAGGCCTGCCATTGGGCTGGCAGCTGACAGGTGAGCTGATGGGGTTGCCAGCGTTGGCCCTCAAGCTCAAGCACCACGGCGGCGAGGGCGAAAAAGCCGTGGTCCTGGTCGAAATGACAGGTCCGAACGGAGAGCTCCGTGGCCATCACCCCGTACCGGATGCTGACGGGCTCATGGGGTGACGCCCCCTCCACGCGCCAACGGGAGGGACTTAAGCGTGTGAGAGCAAGGACGCGTCCGTTCTGCTCGGCGCTCAAACCCTCCAGCTGCCTTACGTAGTCGCGAATCAGGTAGGACCCTGGAGTCCAGCCCGGCAGGCTGACAACAAAGTGCTCAGCCGGTGCCGAGGCACTCAGGGTCACGAGAACGCGATGGGTGTGAGGCTCTCGGAGATCGAGATGGACCTGAACGCCAGGGATGCTCACCGGCTCACTCAACCGACGAGTTCAACCTGCGCGGCGGAAAGGTCCGCACCAGCGGCCTGAAGGGCCTGGTGCACGGCATAGCGACGGGTGATCTGGGCGATGAGGCTCTGGATGGCTGTGGAGCGTCCCAACCGCTGGAGATCACCCACCAAGCCGAGACTCCCGTCCTTCTGGCGGCTCCAACCAAGGCGCTGATCGCCGGCGGCGGCCACCGACAGAACGACCGCCTGACGCTCATCGGCAAAACCGATCAGCTCACCGCCCCACTGCACCTCGAAGTTCAGATCTGCCAAGGCCCTGGCCAACAGGGTTTCGTCCTGCAGAACGGTTGGCAGGATGGAGAGATGGGACATGGCCAGGCGTCCACTTTTCCAGACCCTAGCGAGAGGAGCAGGGCCGTCCAGTGGCCGTTGCCACCGCACCGACCCATCCGTCGATTCCAGCCCCTTCGCCTCGGCGTGATGGCATCGGGGGAAGGCAGCAATTTCGAGGCCCTCGTTCACGCCTGCCGCAACGGCGACATTCCAGCTGAGGTCGTTCTGCTGGTGGTCAACCGTGAGACCTGCGGGGCGCTCAGCCGAGCCACACGACTCGAGATCCCAACGCTCGTCTTGGACCACCGCGCTGTCGCAAGCCGAGAGGAACTCGATCGCCGAATCGCAGCTTCCTTTCAGCAACGCGGGGTCGATCTGGTGGTGATGGCCGGTTGGATGCGGATCGTGACGGAGGTGTTGATCGGGGCCTATCCAGAACGGCTGATCAACATTCACCCCTCTCTGCTCCCCAGTTTCCGTGGTGCCAGAGCGATCCAACAGGCCCTCGATGCCCAGGTCCGCCTCAGCGGCTGCACGGCTCATCTGGTGGAGTTAGAGGTCGATACCGGGCCAATCCTGGTGCAGGCTGCCGTGCCAGTGCTCGAGACGGACTCGGCCGAGACGCTGTCTGAGCGGATCCATCAGCAGGAGCACCGCATCCTGCCCTTGGCTGTGCAGTTGGCCGCCGAGCGCCTGGGCCTGCTCGAATCCAACTCCTAGGACCAGGGCCTAGGACCAGCGCCTAGGGATAGAAGGGCAAGAGGGGCAAGCCTGTCTCAGCGGGTAAGCCGGCCATCAGGTTGAGGCACTGAACCCCTTGGCCGGCCTGGCCCTTGACCATGTTGTCGATGGCGCTCATCACGATCAGCTGCCCTGTGCGGGTGTCCACTTGCACCGACAAGACGGCGCGATTGGTCTGACGGACCCACTTGGTGGAGGGGTAAGTCCCAGCAGGAAGGACGCGGACGCAGGGAGCGTGGCGATAGGCCGCCTCCAGCAACGTGGTGCAGTCCTCAGCGGTCAGGCCGGGATCGCGCAGCCGGCCGTACACGGTGGCGAGTAGACCGCGCACCATCGGAATCAGGTGCGGGGTGAACTGAAGCTGAATCGGTTGTCCGGCGCTGCGGCTGCAGAGCTGCTCGATCTCACTGGTGTGGCGGTGGCCGACGACGCCGTAGGGAGAGACGCCCTCTGAAGCCTCCGCCAGCAGGAGATGTTCCTTGGCGGCGCGTCCACCACCGCTGGTGCCGGTCTTGGCATCGATCACGATGCCGCCGGTTTCGATCAGTCCTTGCTTCAAAAAGGGGATCAGGGCCAGCAGGCTGGCCGTGGGGAAACATCCCGGTGCAGCCACGAGACGCGCTGAACGGATCTGCTCTTCTTGCCACTCCACCAGGCCATAGACGGCCTCCTGGCAGAGAGCGTCGTCACCGCGCGGGAACTCACGGGCTTCCGAGGCATAGACCTCTTTCCACTGGTCCAGCGAGCTGTAGCGGTAATCAGCGGACAGATCCACGACCTTGATGCCGCGCTCCAGGAGTCCTGGCGCCAACTGCGAAGCCAGCCCATTGGGCAGGCTCAACACAGCGAAATCGGCTGCCGCAGCGATGGCCTCCACCGTGGGGCTCTGCACGACGGGATCGCCTGGCAGGGGCAGAAATGGCGTGAGCTCGCTCCAGCGCTTTCCACTGCTGCGTTCACCCCCCAGGAAGCTGACTTCCAGCTCTGGATGTCCCTGAAGAAGGCGGAGGGTCTGCAAACCGCCGTAGCCGGAAGCACCGATCACCGCGACGCGCTTGCTGGCCATGTCCTCAGGTGGGGAACCACAGATCGTACCGGGCTTTATAAAAGTGTCAGCCCATCTGGCCCCACGGCCCGCCTTCCCTGAACCAGGCTTCGTTCCCGTTTGACTCCATCGCTGATGGTCTGGCCGCGATTCGCAACGGCGAGATGGTTGTGGTGGTTGACGACGAAAACAGAGAAAACGAAGGCGACTTGATCTGCGCCGCCCAGTTCGCCACACCGGAACAGATCAATTTCATGGCCACTGAGGCCCGGGGCCTGATCTGTCTGGCCATGGAAGGTGAGCGCCTTGATGCGCTCGATCTCCCCTTGATGGTGGATCGCAATACCGACAGCAATCAAACCGCTTTCACGGTGAGCGTGGATGCCGGACCTGAAAACGGGGTCTCAACAGGCATTTCCGCCGAAGACCGGGCGCGCACCATCCAGGTCGCCATCCATCCCGGCAGCCGGCCCACGGATCTGCGCCGTCCTGGTCACATCTTTCCGCTGCGCGCCAAACAGGGAGGAGTGCTCAAACGGGCCGGTCACACGGAGGCCGCCGTTGACCTATCCCGACTGGCGGGTCTCTACCCGGCGGGGGTGATCTGCGAGATCCAGAACGCGGACGGCTCCATGGCCCGGCTGCCCCAACTGGCGGAGTACGCCAAGCGCCATGGCCTGCGCTTCATCAACATCGCCGACCTGATCCGCTATCGCCTGGATACGGAGCGCTTTGTCCGCCGTCAGGCCGCCGCGGATCTTCCCAGTGCCTTCGGAGCGTTTCGTGCCATTGGCTATCGCAACGAGCTCGATGGCAGCGAGCACGTTGCAATCGTCAAGGGCAATCCCGAGCGCGCCAGCGGTCCCGTGCTGGTCCGTGTGCACAGCGAATGTCTGACGGGCGATGCCTTCGGTTCGCTGCGATGTGACTGCAGGCCTCAATTGGAGGCCGCGCTGCGCATGATCGAAGCAGCCGGAGAGGGTGTGGTGGTCTACCTGCGCCAGGAAGGCCGCGGCATCGGGCTGATCAACAAGCTCAAGGCCTATTCCCTGCAGGACGGTGGCTTGGACACCGTGGAGGCCAATGAACGGCTCGGTTTTCCCGCTGACCTTCGGAACTATGGGGTGGGGGCGCAGATCCTCAGTGATCTCGGCATTCATCGCCTCAAGCTCATCACGAATAACCCCCGCAAAATCGCCGGCCTCGGCGGTTACGGACTGGAAGTCGAAGATCGGGTGCCCTTGGTGATGGACGCCAGCCAGCACAACGCCGGATACCTGCAAACCAAGCAGACCAAGCTGGGCCACCTGATGGATGGTCCTCGCGGCCAGGGACCGGCTGCTGTTCTCTCCTGGAAGCAACGGCACTCCAGCGAGGAGACCAGCAACCTGGCCGCCCAATGGCAGCAGCTGCGCCACTGGGCTGAGCAGCAGGGTCTGGAGGTAGAGCGAGAAGAGCACTCCCGGGTGCTGGCGCTCCTGGACCAACCGGAGCTGGCCGTACTGGTGAGCGGGGCTGACGCGGAACGGCTGCAGCAGGGTCTCCAGCAGATGGCGGCCTGGTCCGAGACCCAATGCGTGAGTCTTCTACTGGCGCCGGATGCCCAGCGCAGCTCCCACCCGAGCAACACTCTGGAGGCCCAGCGCAGACCCCTGGTGGAACTGGGGAGCGCCCAGGAGCTGAAGCTCCCCCTCAACAGCGGAGCCCTGCTGCGCTGGTGTTAGCGCAACAGGGCTCCGGCTCCTGAGATCAAGGCTCAGAGAGCTCAGTCCTGGATGGTGACCTTGCTGATGCGGCTGCCGTTCTTCAGGGCCAGAACGACGTCCATGTTCCCGGTGTGCCCGAAGACGGTGTGCACCCCATCGAGGTGGGGTTGGGCTTCATGGCAGATGTAGAACTGCGAGCCGCCGGTGTTCCGACCCGCATGGGCCATGGCGAGAGTGCCGGCTTGGTGCTTCTGGCTATTGATCTCGCAATCAATCTGGTAGCCAGGACCACCGGTGCCAGCCATACCGCGCGCACCCTCACGGCTGTTGGGACAGCCGCCTTGGGCCATGAAGCCAGGGATGACGCGGTGGAAGGCCAGGCCGTCGTAGAAGCCATCCTTCGCAAGCTTCACGAAGTTGGCCACAGTGTTGGGCGCGTCGGCATCGAACAGCTCCAGTTCGATGGTGCCGGCGTCGGTCTCCATCACGGCTTTGGTCACGGCTGAATCGTTGCAAACCAGCTCAGTATGGGCTCTCCGGTAAAAGGGTTAAAGCAGTCCTGGGTCCATGGCCACCTCCTCAACCGTTGATCTGAAAGCGGCACGGTTGGGTGTCCTCGGTGGCAGTGGTCTCTATGCGATGGAGGGGCTCGAGCAGATCCAAGAGCTGACCATCGAGACGCCCTATGGCATGCCCTCCGATCAGCTCCGGTTGGGGCGACTGGGCGGCATGGAGGTGGTCTTCCTGGCCCGTCACGGCCGGCACCACAGCTTTCTTCCCTCGGAAGTTCCCTACCGGGCCAACATCTGGGCGATGCGCTCGTTGGGAGTGCGCTGGATCTTGTCCCCCTCGGCGGTGGGATCTCTGCAGGAGACCGTCAAACCGCTGGACATGGTGGTGCCCGATCAATTCATTGATCGCACTCACCAGCGGCCGACCAGCTTCTTTGGCGAAGGGGCTGTGGCCCACGTCGCCCTGGCTGATCCGTTCTGCCCGACCCTGAGCCGACTGCTGGCGGATGTGGCTGACAGCCTGATGCCCGAGGGCCGCAGCTTGCATCGCGGTGGGACGTATCTCTGTATGGAGGGCCCTGCCTTCTCCACACGAGCCGAATCCAATCTCTATCGCAGCTGGGGCTGCTCGGTGATTGGCATGACGAACCACACTGAGGCACGCCTGGCCCGTGAAGCCGAGATCGCCTACGCGACCCTCGCCATGGCGACGGACTACGACTGCTGGTTTGAAGGTCATGACAGCGTCACCGTCGACATGGTGATCGCGAACCTGAAGGCCAACGCGACGCTTGCCACACAGATCGTGCGCACGACCGCTGAGCGCATTGCCGCACTCCGGCCCGCCAGCACGGCTCACCAAGCCCTGCAAGATGCCCTGATGACCCAAAAAGAGCAGGTCCCGGCCGCCACGCGAGCCAAGCTGGATCTCTTCACCAGCCCCTATTGGGGAGCGTTCCAGGCCTGAACCGGGCCGCTAATCAGCCAGGGCTGAGCGCAGGTTGCCGTGGTGCCGGTCCAACAGTTCCCGGGCCGCTTGCGTACTGCGCTGCCGCAGGGCCATCAAAAGGGCAACCTTGACGGAACCCTGAGTCTCCTGAAGCAGCCTCCGTCCATCAGTGCGAGCCACCCCTGCCAGATCAGCCAGAATCCGCAGGGCTCGATCTTCGAGTTTGCTGTTGGTGACAGCAACGTCAACCATGCGGTTGCCGTAGACCTTCCCCAGGCGAACCATCACGCCGGTGCTGAGGATGTTCAGGGCCATCTTGGTGGCCGTACCCGCCTTCAGACGGGTGGAGCCCGTCAGCAATTCAGGGCCTGTGAGCAGGCGGATATCGATGTCGCAGGGCATGGGGACCTGCTCAGCCGGAACACAGGCCAGAGCGATGGCCAGGGCTCCAATGGACTGGGCATGGCGCAGCGCGCCATGGACATAGGGCGTGGTGCCACCAGCAGCGATGCCCACCAGGGCGTCCTGAGAGCAGAAGCCACGGGCGTGGAGATCCTCGACACCGGCCTCCAGGAGGTCTTCAAGACCCTCGGAACTGCGCAACAGAGCAGGGGCGCCTCCGGCCAGGACGCCCTGGACCAGTTCGGGATCACTGCAAAACGTCGGCGGACATTCCGCGGCATCGAGAACGCCGAGGCGACCGGAGGTGCCGGCACCCAGATAAAACAGGCGACCGCCGGCCTTGAGGCGCTCGGCGATGGCATCAACGGCCTGAGCCAACGCCGCTGCTGCTCCCGCAACAGCCTCCTGTGGACGCCGATCCTCCTCGCAGAAGGTGCGGACCAACTCCGCCGTGCTCAGCGCATCAAGATCACTACTCAGGGGGTTGGCCTGCTCGGTCAGGAGGTGACCGCGCTGCACATCGGCAAAGCCAGCGCTGCTCATAGCAGCCCCTCAAGGCGGCGGCGGAAGTCCTCTAGCTCGCTGTTGCCCGTGCTGATGGGCTCTTCGCTGGGGCGTTCCTCAAGGGCTGGCTCAGGTTGATCGCGCCAGGTGGTGACATCCATGTTTTTTTCCGGCGGCGCAATCAACAGGCGCTCCTCCGGGGTCTGAGGCAGAAAGCCACTGGGCACAAACCGCGCCTCGTAGCCGGCGTTCGAGCAGAACTCCTCCATCTCACGCCGTTCAATGGCCTCTACGGTCGGAACGGGGAAATCCTGCGCCTCCAGAAGCCCTGCGTAGCGCTCGGCGTCGTCACGATCTTCGAACAACAGCACCACCGTCGCGCCGTTCAACTCGAGAGAGTGAATGCCTTCACTCTCACTGCCGGCATCGAAGAGAAGCACGTGAACCGACATCGAGCGGGCGCAGGTCGAGCCACATGTTCTCACTACTTCCCAGGTGACGCTCGCCGCAGCACTCAAGAGCGCTCAGCATCAATGGCCTCAGAGAGCTCCTGCAGGCGCCGGTACAAGGCCTCCTCCGCTTCCGTCAGGCCCTGAGGCACCACCAGGCGAATCTCCACCAACTGATCACCGCTCATGTCACCGCGGCTCAGACCTCGCCCACGAAGGCGCAGGAGACGGCCGCTGGAGGAGCCCGGCGGAATCCTGAGCTGCACAGGGCCATCGAGGGTGGGTACCACCGCCGTGCACCCCAACGCTCCCTCCGCTGGTGAGAGCTCGAGTTGATAGAGGACCCGCAGGCCGTCAATGCGCAATCCCTCTTCCGTGCGAACACGCAACTGAAGAAAGTGATCACGACCACCGGGCGCAACGCCAGCAAGCCTCAAACGCCAACCATCACCAGCCATCGGCGGAGTCCAGACCTCCACAGCGCTGCCATCGGGCAGGTCGAGCTCAACACGCACGCCCTCAAGGGCCTGTTCGGGGGTTAGGTCGACGCTGGACTCCACATCGACCGTGGCTGTCACCGGTGGCGGTGGCGGTGGCGCCGTTGTGACATCACCCCGACGGCTCTCGTGCTGAGACGTCTCCTGTTGTCGGCGACGGGGCCGGTTGAACAGCACATCGAGGTAGTCCTCGAAAGCGGGGAAGCCGGTTGCGAAGGGGTCTAGGCCGGCGGCCGCAGCTGTGGCGTCATCGAGACCGGCCTCCCAATGCTCACGTCGCACCGGGTCGCTGAGAACCGCATAGGCCTCGTTGACCGCCTTGAATTGCTCTTCGGCGTGGGGATCATCGCCGTTGAGATCTGGATGCCAACGGCGTGCCTGCTGCCGGAACGCGCGCTTCAGGCTGCTCGCATCCGCGCCAGGCTCAAGACCAAGAACTGCCCAGTGATTGATCGTGTCCGACGAGGACATGGTCGCTGTCACCTAGCTCAATCCTCAGCCCAGGGATCGCCCTCATAGGGGGCCTGATTGGCAGTGGGCACGCTCCTGTCGTAGCGGCGCTCTGGGTAGGAGGGGTTGTCAAAACCCTCACCGGCAAAGGCATCGCGGCCCGAATCAAGGCCGACATTGCGAGCTGAAGACTCGTCGCGATCATCAAAGTGGCGATCATCAAAGTCGCGA
>JBMSIW010000054.1:0-13048 GCA_049418265.1 Vulcanococcus sp. | reverse complement strand
GCGCGCCGGTTCCTGAATGACCCGTTTCGGGGGAGGCGGGGCTTGCGGTTCGGCCAGTGAGCTGACCGCTAGCTGGGGTTCCCGCAGTTGGGTCTCAATGTCGCCGGCCAGGGCCAGCCGCAGTTCGATGGGGCCATCACCCGCGGGTTCCAGGTCGAGCACGGTTTGGCGTTGCTCGGGACCCCAATGGCTTGGGACGGCCACCACAAGGCCCTCCATGGACTGCGCCACCGGCAGGCAGCCCAGGGCCCGGCAGCGCTCTTGGGTCAACAGCGGGTGCCAGCGCCAGCGTTGATCACCGGCCGCGGCCAGATCCTGCTCGCTGAGGACCGCTTCACCCAGCAGCAGTTCCACCTCGAGGCGCTGTTGTGCGGCGCTGGAGGCCTCGGCGACGGGACGAACAGGCTGTCGGCTGGTGCTCAGGGTCATCGCCAGCTCCGCTCAGGAGGTGCGGGCTTCCGCCGCTTGTGGGGGGGCGCCCCTTCACATCAACATGTCTAGATCAGATCTCCGGTTCGGTCAGCATGAGCGGTGACGCGACTCCGTTCCCCCAGGACGCCCCCCAGGACGCCACTCAGGCTGCAGAGGCCGTTGCCACCAGCGTTGCCCCTGAGGCCGCTGTTGAGGAGACGGCTGCCGTCGATGGTGATCCGGCTGCCGGCCAGGATGCGGAGCAACGGCTGCGGGAGCTCGAGGCGGAGCTGGCTGCCCTGAAGAGCGAGCACGAGACGGTGCGCAGTCAGTACATGCGCATCGCCGCTGACTTCGACAACTTCCGCAAGCGTCAAAGCCGGGATCAAGAGGATCAGCGTGCCTTGATCGCTTGCAGCACCCTGAGCGAAATCCTGCCCGTGGTGGATAACTTCGAGCGGGCTCGCCAACAGCTGGACCCTCAGGCGGAGGAGGCTCAGGCCATTCACCGCAGCTACCAGGGCCTCTACAAGCAGCTGGTGGATGTCTTCAAGCAGCTGGGCGTGTCGCCGATGCGCGTTGAGGGCGAGCCCTTCGATCCCAACCTGCATGAAGCCGTGCTCCGGGAACCCAGCGAGGAGCACGTCGAAGACATCGTGATTGCTGAGCTGCAGCGCGGTTATCACCTCAACGGCCGGGTGCTGCGGCACGCTCTGGTGAAGGTGTCGATGGGGCCAGGTCCCAGTGGCCAGGAAGCTCCCTCCAGCTCCCCTGACGCTGAAGCTTCCAGCCACGAGGGCTGAGCATGGCCGACTACTACGACCTACTGGGGGTCAGCCGAGATGCGGATGCGGACACGCTGAAGCGCTCCTACCGGCGCCTGGCGCGCCAGTACCACCCGGACATCAACAAGGAACCTGGCGCTGAGGACAAGTTCAAGGAGATCGGGCGCGCCTACGAGGTGCTGAGCGATCCCCAAACCCGCGCCCGCTACGACCAGTTCGGTGAGGCCGGTCTCGGTGGGGCTGCCGGGATGCCCGACATGGGCGACATGGGCGGTTTTGCCGACCTCTTCGAAACCTTCTTCAGCGGTTTCGGTGGCGGCATGGGCGGTCCGGGAGCTTCCGCCGGAGCCCGCCGCCGCGGACCCCGGCAGGGCGATGACCTGCGCTTCGATCTGACCATCAGCTTCAGCGAAGCGATCTTTGGGCAGGAGAAGGAGATCCAGATCCGCCACCTGGAGACCTGCAACAGCTGCAGTGGTTCCGGTGCCAAGAGCGGCAGCGGCCCCACGAGCTGCGGCACCTGCGGTGGTGCCGGCCAGGTGCGCCGTGCCACGCGCACACCCTTTGGAAGCTTCACGCAGGTCGCGGCCTGCCCCACCTGCGAAGGCAGCGGTCAGGTCATCGCTGATCCCTGCAGCGCTTGCGGCGGCCAGGGATTGCAGCAGGTGCGCAAGAAGCTGCGGATCAACATCCCCGCTGGCGTCGATACCGGGACCCGTCTTCGGGTCGCCAATGAGGGCAACGCGGGTCAGCGGGGAGGCCCTGCCGGGGACCTCTATGTGTTCCTCACGGTGCAGTCCCACCCGCAGCTGCGGCGTGATGGCATCAACATCCACTCGGAGGTCACGGTCAATTACCTCCAGGCGATCCTGGGCGACACGATCGAGGTGGAAACGGTCGATGGGCCCGAGCAGCTCGAGATTCCAGCGGGAACCCAGCCGGGGGCCGTGCTGACCTTGAACGGCAAGGGCGTTCCCAAGCTGGGCAATCCGGTGGCCCGCGGCAATCACATGATCGCGATCAAGGTGCAGCTGCCCACCAAGCTCAATCGCGAGGAACGCGAGCTCCTCGAGCAGCTGGCGGGCCATCACACGGCAAAGGGTCAGCAGCATCCCCACAAGAGCGGCCTGTTCGGCGGCTTGTTCGGCTGATGACGCGATGAGCAAGGCAGCGGCGGTCCAGCTCGATTTGCGCGGAACCCCCTGCCCGCTCAACTTCATTCGCAGCAAGCTGGCGCTGGAGAAGCTGGCGCCCGGTGCCTGGCTCCACGTTGATCTCGATGCCGGGGAACCCGAAGAGATGGTCGCCTCGGGCTTGCGCGAGGCCGGCCACCACGTTGAGCTCGAGAGGCTCGAACCCGGTTGGGTGCGTTTGTTGATCTGTCACGGTGGCTGACGCCCTGGTCATGGCCCTGGAGGCCAACTTCTGCCGGGTACAGCTGGATCAGCCAGGCCCTGGAGGGGTTCAGCAACTCCTGTGTGTGCGCCGGACCCGCTTGGGCAAAACGGGTCAGCAGATCTGTGTGGGGGACCGGGTGCGTGTTGAGGGGATCGACTGGCCGGAAGCCCGCGCCGCCATCGCCGCTCTCGAGCCCAGGCGCAGCCTGTTGGAGCGTCCGGCGGTGGCCAATTGCAGTCGAGTGGTGGTGGTGGTGGCCCTGGCTCAGCCGCAGCTGGACCCGCTGCAGCTCACCCGTTTTCTGTTGACCGCCGAGCGCACCGGGGTGGATGTGGATGTGGTGCTGACCAAGGCCGATCTGCTGAGCGAGCCTGAGCAGGCCCAGTGGCGGGATCGCCTGAAGGCCTGGGGCTACCAGCCTCACCTGCTCTCCGCCCATTCGGGCGCCGGGGTGGAGGCGCTGCGGGAGCACTTGGCTCAACCAGGCATTGCCGTGCTTTGCGGTCCCTCGGGGGTCGGTAAGAGCAGCCTGCTCAATGCCCTTGTGCCCGAGCTGGCCCTACGGGTCAGCGCCGTCTCCGGCCGGCTGCAACGCGGCCGCCACACCACCCGGCATGTGGAGTTGTTCCCGCTGGCTCCCGGGGCCCTGCTGGCGGACTCACCCGGCTTCAACCGTCCTGATCTGCCAGCCGATCCGGCGGCGCTGGCGGTGCTGTTCCCCGAGATTCGAGAACGTCTGGGCGATGGTGGCTGCCGCTTCAAAAATTGCTTGCACCAGGGGGATCCCGGCTGCGTGGTGGGCAGCAGCTGGGATCGCCATCCCCTCTATCTCCACTGTCTGGCTGCGGCTCAACAGCAAGCAGCCCGCGAACCACGCCTGCGCAGCAGCGCTGATGCTGCAGGCCTCAAGCAGCGCGGTCACCGAGAAGAGCCCGTCCTGGATCAGCGCCTGCGGACGCAGTCCCGCCGCCGGCGCCGCCAGAGCGATCACGAGGAGCCTTAGCCCAGGCCCGGCAGATTGAGGTTCAGGCCGCCGGTGAGTTCTTCCATCCGAGCCTTCATGGTGCCGGTGGAGGTTTCGTAGGCCGCCCGCAGGGCTTCGAGGGTGGCAGCTTCCGTGCTGGAGGCCCCTTCGGCCAGCAGGGCGGGGTCCAGGCGCACCTTCAGGGGCTGTTGGTTGCCCGAGAGCCAAACGCTGGCGCGGCCACAGCTGCTTTGGCCCTCGAGCTCCATGGCATCGAGTTCCTCTTGGAGCTTGGCGGCGTCCTGCTGAATCTGCTGAGCCTTCTTGAAGGCCTCCGTGAGCTGGCCGAAGTTGGGGAGACCGAAGCCGGCCATGCCTGCATTGCTGGGGTGGCGGCAGGCTACGCCGCCAGGGCGATCTCCTCGAAGGGACCCAGTCGCTTCACCTCGGTGTGGAGCGCGATGGCGTGGGCCGTGCTGACGTGCTGCTGAACCAAGGCGATCAGTTGGTCGATCTCACGGGCCAGGGCGTGACCCGTGTTGACGATGAAGTTGGCATGAATGGGGGAGACCTGGGCGCCGCCCACACTCAGGCCCTTGAGGCCGAGCCCTTCAATCAGTTGCCCGGCTTTTAACGGTTCCGGGTTGCGAAACACGCTGCCGCAACTGGGTTGCTGGTAGGGCTGGCTGCTGGTGCGACTGTGGAGATTGGCGCTGGTGCGTTGGCTGATGCTGGCCGGGTCGTGGCCCGGGGAGAGTCGAAAGCGGGCTGACAGCACCACCAGGGGCTCCAGTTGCAGCCGGCTGTGGCGGTAGTCGAAATCGAGGTCGCTGGCCGTCAAGGTCAGTCGCCGGGTGGGGTCGAGCGGATCCAGGACGCTGACGCTCTCCAGGACCTCGGCGGTGCAGCCCCCCTGGGCGCCGGCGTTCATCACGGCGGCACCGCCGACGGTGCCTGGGATCCCCACGGCCCACTCCAGTCCCGAGAGGCCGGCTCGGGCAGCTCGCCGGGCCAAGGTCGGGATCGGTTCGCCCGCCTGGGCCTCGATCACTCCTGCATCCGCATCGATCTGGGCCCCCTGCAGTCGCCGGTTGCAGAGGGTCAGCCCGTCCAGGCCCTGATCGCTGATCAAGAGGTTGGAGCCGGCACCGATCACCCGGCTGCTGATGCCCTCGGCTTGAGCCCAGAGCAGGAGCTCGGCGAGCTCATCGGCTCGCTCAGGCTCGGCAAACCATTGGGCTGGCCCGCCCACCTTCCAGGTGGTGTAGTCCGCTAACCCCACGGCCCGGCGTAGTCCCAGGGGGGCGGTGCTCGTCATCGCTTCAGGCGGCCAGCGGCACAGTCGCGCCGGGGTCCTGCCGTTCCTGCAGGCGGCTCCAGAGACTATTCACGTCGCCGGCACCCATGGCCAGCACGAGATCACCGGCTTGGCTGTGGAGGGCGACGGCATCGGCCAGGGCCTCCAGGTCACTGCTCGCTGCGACGGGCAGATGGGGGGCAATCTGCTGGATGGCGGCGGCCAGGCTCTCGCTGGAGATGCCTGGGATGGGGCTTTCGCCGGCGGCGTAGAGAGGGGCCAAGAGCACCGCATCGGCCTGGCTGAGGGCCTCCGCGAAGGCCTCCAGGAATTCCGCAGTCCTGCTGTAGCGGTGGGGCTGAAACACCGCCAGCAGCCGTTGCGGCGCCTCAGGCAGTGGGCTGCGTCCACTGGTCACCATGAGCCGGGCCATGGCCAACGTGGCGCTGACTTCGCTGGGGTGATGGGCGTAGTCATCCACCACCTGTCGGTCATTCCAGGTGCCGCGGTAATCGAAGCGGCGACCGGGGGCGCGCAGGCCCTCGACGGCCTGGCGGAGCTCGGCGAAGGAGACGCCATGCAGGCGGCAGGCAGCCATGGCGGCCACGGCATTGCTCAGGTTGTGGAGACCGGGTAGCGGCAGGGTGAACTGTCCGACGGCCTGGCCGTTTTCGTAGAAGGTGGCCAGCGTGCTGTCGCCGTTGAGCTCCTCCGCCAGGGCGGCAAAGTCCACCCCCTCGCTGCTGCTGGTCGACCACCAGTAACTGGCGTCGAAGTGTTCTCGCAGGACGGGGCAGTCCCGGTTGGCCAGCAGCTGCTGACTGCCTTTGGCAAAGCGCTGCAGGGTGGTGATCAGCGAGGCCAGATCGCTGTAGTGATCGGTGTGATCCAGCTCGAGGTTGGTGATCACACCAAGCCAGGACTGGAACTTCACCAGGGAGCCGTCGGATTCATCCGCTTCGGCGACGAGCAAGCTGCCGGCGCCGTTGCGGCCGTTGCTGCCAAAGGCCGGGACCACGCCCCCAATGACAGCGGTGGGGTCGTGGTTGGTGGCGTGCAGCAGGGTGGCCACCAGGGTGCTGGTGGTGGTTTTCCCGTGGCTGCCGGCCACCGAGATGGAGCTTTGGCCGGCGATCAGGGCCGCCAGCACATCGGAGCGATGCCAGATGGCCAGGCCGGCGCGCTGGGCAGCCTGCAGTTCGGGGTTGCTGGGGGGCACCGCTGAACTGACCACGACGAGCGGCGCTGTCGAGGTGCCGCTTCGAATCGCATCAATCGTGGCCGCGTTCTGTTCGCGGAACACGCGAACACCACGGTTGCGCAGGTCCTGCAGCACCGCGTTGTCACGGGGATCGGAGCCAGTGACGTCGTAGCCCCGGTCCGCCAGGATCCCTGCGATGGCAGACATGCCGATGCCGCCGACTCCAATGAAGTGGAGCGGTTGACGGCGATCGAGCTGCAGGGTCAACGGGCGTATCCAAGCCTGGCCAGAAACTAAGTCCGAATGGGTCGCTTGTCCCCTCAATCCAGCCGCTTTTGAGGGGTTTTGAGAGGGTTGTTCGCCATGTCCCCAGATGGGGACATGCTGCCGATTTCTGTATGATCGGCGGCCAAATCCCCTTTGTTAGCGGGCTTGCCTGCTGAATGCCATGACCTTGAAGGTTGCGATCAACGGATTCGGCCGCATCGGTCGCAACTTCATGCGTTGCTGGCTCAGCCGTGGCAGCAACACCGGCATCGAGGTGGTGGGCATCAACGGCTCCGGTGACACCAACACCAACGCCCACCTGCTCAAGTACGACTCGATGCTCGGCCCCCTGCGCAATGCAGAGGTGTCCACCACCGAGAACACGATCGTCATCAACGGCAAGACGATCAAAACCTTCTATGACCGCAACCCCGCCAACCTTCCCTGGAAGGAGTGGGGTGTGGACCTGGTGATCGAGTCCACCGGCGTCTTCAACGACGACGTGGGTGCCAGCAAGCACTTCGAGGCCGGCGCCAAGAAGGTGATCCTCACCGCCCCCGGCAAGGGCGCCAAGGTGGGCACCTTCGTGGTGGGCGTGAACGCCGATCAGTACCGCCACGAAGACTGGGACATCCTCTCCAACGCCAGCTGCACCACCAACTGCATGGCGCCGATCGTGAAAACGATCGACCAGGCCTTCGGCATCGTGAAGGGCACGATGACCACCACCCACAGCTACACGGGTGACCAGCGCATCCTCGATGCCGCCCACCGCGATCTGCGCCGGGCCCGTGCCGCTGCCGTGAACATCGTTCCCACCAGCACCGGCGCCGCCAAGGCTGTGGCTCTGGTTTACCCCGAGGTGAAGGGCAAGCTCAGCGGCATCGCCCTGCGCGTTCCCACCCCCAACGTGTCGGTGTGCGACATGGTCTTTGAGACCAGCCGTGACACCAGCGCCGAGGAAGTGAATGCTGTGCTCAAGGCCGCTTCCCAGAACGGCATGAAGGGGATCATCAAGTACTGCGACCTCCCCCTGGTCTCCAGCGACCACGCCGGCACCGATGAGAGCACCATCGTTGATGCCGACCTCACCCTGGTGATGGGCGGCAACATGGTGAAGATTGTTTGCTGGTACGACAACGAGTGGGGCTACAGCCAGCGCGTTGTGGACCTGGCCGAGATCGTCGCCAAGAACTGGAAGTGAGCGGGGGAATCACCCTTCTCAAGCCGCCCGTAAGGGCGGCTTTTTTATTGGAAATGGCAATAGCCGCCGATGCTCGGATCGAGGCGCTTGCCGTCCTCGGCCCAGCTCACGCTGCCGCCTTCGCCGGCCACCAGGTAGCCAATGTGCGTGCAGCCGGGCATCTGGCTGCAGAGCGCTTCGGCCCAGCTCGGCTCTAGGGCGAGGACCAGTTCAAAGTCCTCCCCTCCGCTCAGGCACCAGTCTTCAGCCCAGGGCACGGCAGTGAACTCTGCCGCCATGGGCAGAGCAGCGCGCTCCAGGGATGCCGCGCAGCCACTGGCGCGGGCGATGTTGTGCACGGCCAGGTGCAGCCCATCGCTGCTGTCGGTGCCCCCCACCCGCCAGGGGCTCTCGGGAGGCTGGAGGGCATTCAGCTGCTGGACCACATCCAGCCGGGGTATGGGTCGTTGGTGGGCCCTGATCGCCTCGGCCTGGAGTGTCTGGCTCAGGTGAGTGCGCTGATCCTCGGGATAGGTGTTTTGCAAGAGGGCCAGCCCCAGGCGGCTCAGGCCGTGGGGACCGCTGCAGATCAGCCAGTCCCCTGGACGACCATCGCCGCGACGGATGCTGCCGTTGCCCAGATGGCCCAGGGCGGTGATCGCCAGCAGCCGCTGCACGCCGCTGCTGCAGTCCCCACCGAGGAGCACCCCGCCAAAGCGTTCGAGGGCTTCGGCGAAGCCTTCGTAGACCTGCTCGACCCAACGCCAAGGGGTCTCGCCAGGGGCGACCAGGCCCACGGTGATCCCCTGGACGCTGGTGCTGCCCATGGCGGCCAGGTCGGAGAGGTTGGCCGCGGCGGCCCGCCAGCCCAGGTTCCGCGCAGAAACCGTGGCATCACTGAAGTGCACCCCTTCCACCAGGACGTCGGTATTGATCACCAGGGTCCGGCCGCTGCGCTCACTGAGCAGCGCGGCGTCGTCCTCGAGCTGGCCCGCTGGGGCGAAGGCGGAGAGCCGCCGCAGCAGCTCCCATTCCCCCAGCTCCGCGAGCTGCATCAGGCGTGCGGCTTGAGGTTGTCTGCCCCTTCGATCACGCGGGCTCGCACGATCCCGTCATTGATCCCGAGCTCTTCCAGCACGTCAAAGCCATCGACCACGTAGCCGAAGGCTCCGTAGCGGCCGTCGACCAGGTTCAGGCCCGCAGGGGTTAGCTCGGCCTCGTAGAGGAAGAAGAAGAACTGGGAGGAACCGTCGTCGAGGGCTTCATCGGAGTGCGCCCAGCCCATGGTCCCCAGGGTGGCGAAGGGGAGCACCGGGGTGGCCTCAAAACGGCCGAGATCTTCAAAGGTCTCGTTGTAGAAGGGCTGCGGCTCGCCCGGAACCATGATTTCGAGCGGAACTTTGCGTTCGACCTTGGTTTTCGGATCGATGTAGCCGCTTTCCGGACCCTTGGGGTCACCGGTTTGCAGCACGTAGAAATCCTCGGCGCGGGTGAAGGGCAGGCCGTCGTAGAAGCCCTTCTGGACGAGGTCGATGAAGGCCCCGGCGGTCAGAGGTGCGTTGTAACCATCCGCGATGGCAATCAGGGTGCCTTGGCTGGTTTCGATTTCCACGGTGGCTCGACCGAGCAGCCGCGGCAGGTTGTCGAACTCACTGGGGATGGTGAAGGGAAACTCGCCCACCATCAGCGCCTCCAGTTCGCCGATGGTGGAGAGGGCGGTCCGCCGGTCCGCCAGAAAACGGTCCCGGTCTGAGCTTTCGCTGCTCTCGGCCAGCACCTGCATCTGGGCGCTGAGGTCCTCCAGCAATGCCGAGCCTTGGCCCTGTTGCTCAGCAGGCAGGCTCGCCAGGATCGCCTCGGACCGGCTGCTGAGCAGGGTCTGGCTGCGACGAACCGTGTTCACCAGGGCACTCCAGCGCTTGGCCCGCAGGTCATCGCTGGTGCTTTCCAGCCGGTGCTGAATCTCCTCGAGATCCTTCTGCTGGATCGGCAGGGCGTTGCGCAGGATGGCTGCCGGATCCTTCACGGCGTTGCCAGGCGGCAGTGCGGCGCCCGCCGGCGCTGCCAGGGGTGAGAAGCCCAGGCCGATCAGCATCAGCAGGGCAACCGCCCAGCGATGAAGCCAGCGCTTGAGATCCATGCTGCAGCCTTGTCTCTGCCGGGACTCTGCCACAGCCGTACAATCCCGCCTGAACCGTTCAGCCGGAATGATCTCGAGCAACGACTTTCGTACCGGCACGACGATCGAGATCGATGGCCAGGTCTGGCGTGTGGTCGAGTTCCTGCACGTCAAGCCCGGCAAGGGTTCCGCTTTTGTTCGCACCAAACTGAAGGCTGTCCAGTCCGGCAACGTTGTTGAGAAGACGTTCCGAGCTGGTGAGACCGTCCCCCAGGCGGTCCTTGAGAAAGCCGTGCTTCAGCACACCTACATGGAGGCCGATGACTTCGTCTTCATGGACATGTCCTCCTATGAGGAAACCCGACTGACCGCCAAGCAGATCGGTGATCAGCGCAAGTACCTCAAGGAAGGCATGGAGGTGAACGTCGTTTATTGGAACGGCAAGCCTCTGGAAGTGGAACTACCTAACTCCGTTGTTCTGCAAATCACCGAGACTGATCCCGGCGTCAAGGGCGACACCGCTACCGGTGGTACCAAGCCCGCCATCGTTGAGACCGGTGCTCAAGTGATGGTGCCGCTGTTCCTGTCCGTGGGCGAGAAGATCAAGATCGACACCCGCACCGACAGCTACCTGGGCCGCGAGAACTGATTCCATGCAACTCGACCACAACCAACTCCGCGACCTGATTGCTCTTCTTGGGGAGAGCGACATTCAGGAGCTGAAGCTGGAAGGCGATGACTTCCGGCTCGAGCTGCGCCGCAACCTCCCTGGCGTTCAGCCTCAGGTGGTGATGCAGGCCGCTCCTGCCGTTGCTCCGGTTGCCGCTCCTGCCGTGGCGGCCGCCGCCGCGCCCTCGGCTGCTCCTCCGGCTGCTCCCGCGGTGCGCGGTGATTTGGTGGAGATCACGGCACCCATGGTGGCCACCTTCTATCGCTCCCCGGCACCTGGCGAGGCTGCCTTCGTCGAGCTCGGTTCGCGCATCAACGTGGGCCAGACCGTCTGCATCCTCGAGGCCATGAAGCTCATGAATGAGCTGGAGTCTGAGGTCAGCGGTGAGGTGGTCGAGATCCTGGTCGAGAACGGCACCCCGGTGGAGTTCGGCCAGGTCCTGATGCGGGTTAAGCCCGCTTAGCCGAGTTCCAGAGCCGCCTTGATCGCGGCTTCCATGCTCTGGGATCGGGCTATGCCACGGCCCGCAATGTCAAAGCCCGTGCCATGGTCCGGCGAGGTCCGCAGGAAAGGCAGCCCCAGGCTGGTGTTCACGGCTTGATCGAAGGCCAGCAGCTTCACTGGGATCAGGCCTTGGTCGTGATACAGCGCCAGATAGCCATCGGGGGCCTGCTCGGCGGAGTGCTCCTCCCGCCAGGCCTGGCCCGCCGATAACCAGCAGGTGTCCGGCGGCAGGGGGCCGACCAGGGAGCAGTGGGGATGCTGCTGCTGCCAGCGGTCCAGGGCTGGCATGAGCCAGTCCTGCTCCTCCTGGCCCAGCCGCCCGGCTTCACCGGCATGGGGATTGAGACCTGCGACGGCCAGCCTGGGCCTTGGATTGAAGCGCTCGCAGAAGTCCCGCAGAACCTCCAGCTTCTGCAGCACCCGTTCGGCGCTGAGTTTCTCTGGCACCTCAGAGAGGGGGATGTGGGTGGTGGCGAGCAGGGTGTTGAGTCGCCAGCCCGTTTGCGGGGAGCGGGCTGTGAAGAGCATCGAGGCTTCCCGGGCGCCGGCGAGTTCCGCCAGGCGTTCCGTTTGCCCTGGGTAGTGATGGCCTGCCGCATGCCAGAACTGCTTGGCGATGGGAGCGGTCACCAGGGCTTGGCACCGCTGGCTTTGCACCAGTTCGGTTGCGGCCGTCAGCCAGAGGAAGCTGGCCGAGCCGCTGCTGGCATTGGGCGCCCCGGCTGTGATCGGTTCGGCCAAGGGAAGATCCAGCATCTCCAGCTCGGCCGGATCAGCGCAGGGGATCTGGGAGCCCGCTTTGAGGTTTTGATAGACGTTCTCCAGCCAGCGGCGACAACCCACCAGCACCGGGGCATCGTCTCGACCACGCCAGGAGGCCATGGCTTTGAGGGTCACCTCGCCCCCAATTCCGGCCGGATCCCCCAGGGAGATGGCCAGGCGAGGACGCTTAGCGTTGCTGTCGCTGGCCTGATTCCCCATGGTGCGTTGGCTCTTGCTGCTTGGGATCGGGTTTGCCCTTGTGAAAGGGGTCCAGAGCGGTTGGGTGGAACTCCACTGGGATCGTCTGTTGCACGATGTGGGCGTGCCCTTCGTGCCGGATCCCGATGGGCCCCAACGGGGCGCTGAGTCTCAGCAGAGTTGAAGACTCATTCCATCACGCAGGGCCGTGCCATCAGGTGGAGGAGCCGTCGCCTTGCTGCTCTTCCTGAAGGCTGGCGGCGAAGCCTTCCCGGTAGCTCGGATAGAGGAGCTGATAGCCGAGAGTCTGGGTCAGCAAGCGGTTGCAGACGCGCCGGTTGTCGGCCCAGAAGCTCAGTGCCATCGGACTGAGTTCGCCGGCGATGTCCTCAAAGCGGCGGTAGGGAGGCAGTTTGAGCCCCAGTAGATGGGCGGCGAAGCCCAGGGTTTCAGTGGAGGGACAGGGCATGTGATCGCTCACATTCACGATCGCCGGCCGGTTTTCAGGCGCCTGGGCCATGCAGTGCCGCAGGCTGCCTGCGATGTCATCGACATGAATGCGGCAAAACTGCTGCCCCTTCTTGTGGACCAGCCTGGCCTTGCCTTGGCGCAGTTGCTCAAAGGGGCAGCGGCCTGGTCCATAGATGGCCGGTAATCGGAAACTCTGGACAGGCAGTCCGGAGCGGAGCCAGGCCTGCTCGCAGCTCAGCCGCGCCTGACTCCTGGGCAGGGTTGGCCTGGTTTCGCTGCTCTCGTTGACCCAGGCCCCTGAGCTATCCCCATAAACACCGGTGGTGGAGAGGTAGCCCACCCAATCGAGAGGTTGCCCTTGGAGGTCTGGCAGTAGCTGCTCAAGCGCATCATCGCGGCCGTTGCTGTTGGGGGGGATCGTGATCAGAACATGGCTCAGTTGCTCCGGGAGCTGGGGGATGGCGCCTTGGCTGGCATCAAACCTGAGCCAGTGCAGTCCGTTCTCGGAGGTCGCGCGCGCCCTCTCTCCGCGCTCGGTCAGCCAGACCTGGGCCCCATCGCGAGCCATGGCCCGAGCAAAGCGCTGGCCGCTGTAGCCCCCGCCGATCACGAGCACCCGCGCCGCCGACTTGACAGCCCGATCCGTCATGAGTACACCTGTATTACTCGCTTAGGTCTTGTGACTGCATCTTGCCTCTCGGGCCCCTTCGCTCCTGCGCGCCGCCTGTCTGACCATCGACTGCCTGACCATCGACTGACTGTGCATCGACTTTCTGCGGGCCGACTGCCTGTGCACCGCAAAAGCGCCCTGACCCCTG
>JBMSIW010000053.1:0-13057 GCA_049418265.1 Vulcanococcus sp. | reverse complement strand
CTTACGACGACGCCTCTTACGACGACGCCTCGGTAATCACGAGAGCAGAGCGCTCCCGGGTGGCGATCATCCAGAGCCACTTGGTGAGCAGGGTGATGCGGTTCTCGTTCGCCGGCATGAAGGCCAGGTGGGCCACACCCCAGAGCAGCCATCCCAAGGGCCCGCTCACCTTGATGCCGCGCAGATTGGCGACGGCAAAGAGGGGACCCACCACCGCCATGCTCCCGAAATCGAGGAAGCGGAACGGGGCATGACTTTCGCCCTGGCAACTGGCCAGGATGTCCTTGGCGACCCAGGCTCCCATCTGCACGGCAGGTCCAGCCATCCCAGGCAGGGGCTTGCCATCGCTGGTGTGGGTGTAACTGCAGAGATCACCCACGACGCGGATTTCGGGGTGGCCGGCGATCGAGAAGTTGGGCTCCACCACGACACGGCCGCCGCGATCGAGGCTGCAGCCGGTGCGATCGGCCAGCAGGCGTCCCAGGGGTGATGCGGCGACCCCCGCCGTCCAGCAGATCGTGCTGGCTTCAAGGGTTCTCTCGCCGCTGTCGGTTTTCACGACAACCTTGCCGGGTTCAATCGACTGCACGCGCCCCCCCAACAGCAGCTCCACGCCTTTCTCGAGCAGGTGATCGCCAGCGGCCTTCGAGAGCTGCGGATCCATGGCCCGCAGTACGCGATCGCCGGGATCCACCAGGGTCACCTTGCATTGCTGGGGATCAATCTGCAGAAAGTCCCGCTCCAGGGTGTGGCGCATCAGATCGTTGAGGGCCGCGGCTAGTTCACAGCCGGTGGGTCCGCCACCGACCACGACCACCGATTGCAACCACTGGCGTCGTTCGAGATCTGGGGTCTGCTCAGCCTCTTCCAGTGATTTCAGGACTTGCCGGCGGATCGCGTAAGCGTCCTCCAGGCTCTTCATCGGCAGAGCCTGCTCCCGCCACTCGTCGTGTCCGAAATAGCTGCTGGTGGCTCCGGCCGCAATGATCAGGTGGTCGTAGCGATAGCGGCGGTTGTTGAAGACCACCTCCTTCGCGGTTGGATCCAGATCGTCGACTTCCCCGAGCAGGATCTGAATGTTTTTCGACTCGCCCAGCATCACCCGCAGCGGTGAGGCCACATCGGTCTGTGACACCAACCCTGAGGCCACTTGATAGAGCAGTGGCTGAAAGAGGTTGAAGTTGCGCCGATCGATCAGGGTGACGCGAATCATCTTCCCGGCCAGCGCATGGGCTGCCCGCAGGCCCGCGAATCCACCGCCAATGATCACCACATGCGGGGCATCACGCAGCAGTTCCGAGGGGGGTGTCAGCTCAAGAAAGAAGCGCTCTGGAGCCATGAAACGGCCGGTGCTGTCCCCAAGCTATCCATGGTTTTTGAAGCTGGCTTTCTTGTTTAGAGGCCGATGCGCACCTTCATCGAGCCCTTGGGTTGTACGTCGACTTCCATTGGTTTCTGTTCACCGACCTGTACCTGGATGGGCTTGGTGTTGCTCATCTGCACCTGCACAGGATCTGGGTTCTTGGCGATCACCCGAATCGGTTCTGCATGCACCATGTCCATGCGCAGGGGACCCGTGGCTTTCACCAGGACCGGATCTTTCATGGTCAGTTGATGCTGCATGGAACCGCTCAGGCGTAGCGGTTCTTGAAAGCTCAACTGCAGACGCAGCTGGATGGGATGGCTACTGCTGCGCAGCAACAGTCCGCTGACCATGCCACCAAGCGCGAGCACGGTGAGGGGCCAGCGCAGCTTCAGCCAATGGGGTTCCATGGCCTGAATTCAAGCGAATTCTTGCTGCTTTGACAGAACTGTTGCCTGGATGACCGTCTTGGCGGGCGCGGGATTCAGCGCTCCCCCAGCAGTTCCGCCCAGGTGGGGTGTGTTGTTTGCGACGGTGCCTGGGCGTTGCCAGGTCGTTGGGGCAGCGCGTGATGCTCGCCGCGGCTGGGGTGTGATGGGCTCTTGCTCCCTGTGGGGCGATGGGTTTTGGCGTGTGACATGGACAAATGGCGTCCTCTTGGACGGGAAGCGGCAAGGTCGATCGGATCCGTCTGGATGCGATGGATGGCTTACCGGTGATCAGTTGTTGGGTTCAGCTCTCGTTGTCTTCTGCTGCCTTGGAGGCCAGCGTCTGAGGGAGATATGAATCACGTCGGCTGGTCCAGTTGGGACCCGCTCAGCTTGTGCTGTGTTTTCACAGTACATCCAACCTCGCTATTCAGGCTGGCAAGGGCCTGCCTGATGGGCAGGGATGTGGCGCCGTTCTGCAGCGGGGTTGCTGCCTGCGTCAACCTGGGTGCATCCTGCCGAGGCCTCCTGTGTTGCTGCGTCGCCGGTTTCTGCAAGCTGCCGCCGGAGCCGTTCTGGCTGTTTCGCTTGGTGCCGACTGGGCCCAGTCCCTGGCCCAGCCCCAGCCCCCAGCAGCGCCAGCTTCGGGCCGGACGCGTTTCCTGGCTGTGGCCGACGTCGGTAGTGGCGACGCCAATCAGCGGGCGGTCGGGGCGCAGATGGCGGCCGTGCATCGCCGTCAACCGGTGGATCTGGTCCTGCTGGCGGGGGACAACATCTACCCCTCAGGAGACATCCGTCTGGTCGGGAAAACGTTCGAGGAGCCTTATGCCGCCTTGCTGGCGGCCAAGGTGCCTTTTCATGCCGTGCTGGGTAACCACGACATCCGCACCGAAAACGGCAACCCGCAGATCGCCTATCGCCCCTATGGGATGAAGGGACGCTTCTACAGCGTGCGCAAAGGCGATGTGGAGTTCTTCATGCTGGACACCAATGGCAATGCCCCCTGGAGCCAGCAGCTCAGTTGGTTCCGCAGCGCCCTGGCTTCCAGCAAGGCTCCCTGGAAGGTGGTGGTGGGCCATCACCCGATTTACTCCTCCGGCCTCTACGGCAATAACCCAGAGCTGAGGGCCAAGCTCAGCTCCTTGATGCAGCGCCATGGGGTGCAGCTCTACATCAATGGCCATGAGCACAACTACGAGCGCAGCCGGCCCATCGATGGCATCACCTACCTGGTGGTCGGCGGCGGCGGTGCCTACCTGCGGCCTGTGTTGCCCACCGCCCAGTCCGCGAAGGCCGTGAGTGCCTACAGCTTTGCGGAGCTGGAAGCGACGGACAAGACGCTGACGGTGACGGCATGGGACCGCAACGGCAAGCAGATTGATCGAGGCGTCCTGGTGCGGAAGCCCTAGTTGGAGCGGCTCTCCAGCCGTTCCAGGCTGGGGATCAAGGCGGCTGCAGCGAGCAGGCCCATCGCCAGGATCAGCAGCGCGGGCACCAGGGCGGCCCCCACCCGTTCATCGCTGGCGTACTGGTAGACGCGCACCGCCAGGGTGTCGAAATCAAAGGGGCGCAGGGCGAAGGTCAGGGGCAGTTCCTTGACGGTGTCGACAAAGACCAGCAGCGCTCCCATCAGGAGGGGACCTCGCAGCAGGGGCAGGTGCACCCGTTGCAGCACGGCCGTCCAGCTGTGGCCCAGGGAGGTGGCCGCTTCATCGACGCTCGGTGGGATCCGCTCCAGGGCTGCATCCAGGCCCCCTTTGGAGACGGCCAGAAAGCGATCGGCGTAGCCCCACATCAACAGCAGCAAGGGGGCCAGGGCCAGGGGGCCACCGATCAACATCAGCGCCAAAGCCAGAACGGTGCCAGGGATCGCGTAACCGAGGCCCGAGACAAAGGTGAGCTTGTGCAAGAGCCCATTGGGCAGCCAGCGCTTGGCGATGGAGAGCAGGAGGGCGGCCACCGCGGTGATCAGTGCGGCTCCCAGGGCGAGGCCGAAGCTGCGGCTTCCCAGGGCGATCAGCTCCAGGCTGTTTTCACCACTGAGCTGATCCCAGCTCAGGCAGGCCCAGATCAAGGGCAGCCCCAGGCTGATCAGGGGAGGCAGCAGGCAGAACAGCTGACTGGCCAGATGCCGTGGCCCCTGCAGGGGCCAGCGCTGATCGAGATCTCCGCTGCCAGAGAGGTTCCAGCAGCGGCTGCGTCGCCGTAGTCCCCGCTCGGCGCCCACCAGCAAGGTGACGATCAAAAGAGCCAGCAGCGCCAGGCTGACGGCTCCCTGGGGGTCGCCGTTCTGCTGCCAACGCATCAAGATCCCCGACGACAACGTGGGAACGCCGAGCAGTTGAACGGCGCCTAATTCATTGACGACCTCCATGCCGGAGAGGGCGACACCTGCGCCGATGGAGGGCAGCGCGATGGGCAGGGCGACGCGCCAGAAGCTGCCCCAGGGACCCACCCCCAAGCTGCGGCAGGCCTCCAGTTGCCGCTTGCCACTGACCGAAAAACTCTCGGTGGCCAGCAGAAAGACATAGCTGTAGGTGCTCAGCACCATCACCAGCAGGGTGGGAGCAAAGCCGTGGATGCGCGCCCCAAAGCGGCTACCCAGATCGATCCAGGTCGCAGCCAGCAGGTAGCTGGGGGTGGCCAGCGGCAGCAGCTGCGCGATGCGCAACCAGCGGCGTCCCGCGAATTCGCAGCGGGCGGTCAGCCAGCCGGTGCCGGTACCCAGTCCCGCTCCAAGCAGTCCCACCAGCAGCACCAGGGCCAGGGTGTTGGTGAGCTGTTCTGGACCCTCCACCCCCAACTGCAGGGCGCCGAGCCCACTGGCACCATCGAGGGCAAAGAACCCCAGCCCGATCACGGGGGCGAGGGCAACTGCGCAGAGCAGCAGGACAGCTGACGCCAGGACTCCGCGCTGGGGCATGCTGCTGGCCACGTGGGTGCAGCCTACGGGGCCAGGCCTGTGCACCCCTCGGTGTATCAAATGGCACAGCCAGGGGTTGCGGATGATCGGCGGCCAGCCGGCGCCCCTGTCTGGATGGTCATCATTCCTGCACCTCGACTCGCCCCGTGGAGATGACTCGCCCCGTGGACCGGATCTCCTTTCGCGCTCTGTCCCGGCCTGAGGCCCTCGCAACCACCGCCCTGCTGATGGTCTCGGCGGGGGCGGCCGTTCTGACCACCTTGATGGGCAGTGACGCGCAGGCCCAGAGCCAGGAGATCGGTGTCTACTCCGGGCGGCACTACAACACCGACCAGAAGCTCTATCAGGCTTTCACGGCCCGCACCGGCATCAAGGTGAAGTTGCTGGAGGCCAAGGACGACGCTCTGATTGAGCGGGTGCGGCGGGAAGGCAGCAACAGCCCAGCCGATGTCCTGATCCTGGCCGATGCGGCGCGTCTTGATAAGGCGGCCGATCTGGGCCTGTTTCGTCAGTCCCCCTCCGCAGCGCTTCTGAAGGATGTGCCCCTCAGCCTGCGGGATGCGAAGGGCCGCTGGTATGGCCTGACCCGTCGGGTGCGGCTGGTGATTGTGAACCCCAAGCAGGTCAATCCCGCCAGCATCCGCAACTACAGCGACCTGGCGAGCCCGGCGCTCAAGGGCAAGCTCTGCCTGCGCGACAACAAGAGCGTCTACAACCAGTCCCTGGTGGCCGACCAGATGATCCTGCGCGGGGATGCCGCGGCGGGCTCCTGGGTCAAGGGCATGACGGCCAACGTCAAGCAGCCTTACTTCAGCTCCGACACGCCCTTGATCCGCGCGGTCGGCAATGGCCAGTGCGCCGTTGGCCTGGTCAACTCCTATTACGTGGCGCGCATGCTGGCGGGGGCCAGTGGCGGCTCCGATCGCAGCCTGGCCTCCAAGGTGGTCGTCAAGTTCCCGAATCCGGCCCACGTGAACATCACCGGTGCCGGGGTGGTGAAGACCTCCAAGAACCCGCAGGCTGCCCTGAAGCTGATTGAGTTCCTGGCGTCCCCCGCCGGTGGCAAGGGCTATGCCGAAGCCAACAACGAGTACCCCCTCAAGGGGTTCGGCAACGACCCCATCCTCAAGCGCTTCGGCAGCTTCAAGGCCGATGGGGTCTCGGCGGAGCAGCTCGGCGCCAAGAACGCCGCCGCCATTCGCCTGATGCAGGCCTCCGGCTGGAAGTAGTCCCGGCAGAGCTCCGCTCCATCCTCCAGCCAGCCCCCTCTAGCCAGCCGCCTCCTGGGGCTGGCTTTTTTGTCGGCCGGCGCATTTGCAGTTGGTTGTTGTTATTGAGAATCGCTTGCAAAAAGTCGACTGGGTTGTTTAGTTTGAGACGCATTCGCAATTAGCCGGCTCGCCGGGGTCTATGTCGTTCCGCTTCCTGCCTGATGCCCCGGTGAATGCTGTGCGGATGCCCATCGGGCAGACCGTGCTGCTGGATCCCGCGCTGCGACCTGAGGGGGCCTGCATCGAGGTCCTGGAGGGCATGGCCCGCGTCTATTGCCCCTGTGAGGAGACCGAGGGCATGACCCTGGCTTTTCTGCAGCCCGGTGATCAGCTGCGTACCGACCGCCTCTGCAGCGAAGGGGTTTGCGTGGAGGCCCTCACCCCTGTGGTCTTCAGCACCGATGCGGAGGCCAGCTCGCTGGCGGGCTTCGATCCGGTCAACGAGTGGACCCTGCAGCTGCTGCGCATCCGCCACCTCGGCAATGCGGAGCAGCGCCTCCATGCCCTGCTCTCACTGCTGGTGCGCCGCCTGGGTCGCCGCTGCGGGGACTGGTGCGACCTGCCCTTCCGCCTCACCCATGAGCGCATCGGCGAACTGATCGGCGCGACCCGGGTCACGACGACCCGAATGATCTCCAAGATCCGTCAGGCGGAATTGTTGGAGGTGCCCACCGGGGAGCTCGGTCTGCGGATCTCCCCTGCTCTGGTGGAGTCGGCCCCGCTGGCGGCGGCCTCCTGATGGGCGTCCAGGGCTCCATGCTCCAGGGCCTCTGCGAGGAGGCGCAGCGGGTGCGGCTGCGGGCCGGCCAGCTGCTGGATCAGCAGAGCCGCGTTCAGGCTCCGGCCCTCAAGCGCCGGCTCAGGTGGGAGCTCGATCAGCTGCTGCAGCGCCGGCAGGAGTTGGCGCGGATCGCGGAGCGCTCCACGGCCACGGCTGATCCATTGGCCTGGTCCCTGTTGCGCGAGATCATCCGCCGGCCGCTGGTTCTGGCCTGAGCCTGGCTTACGCCAGCGAGCTGGGCTGGCTTTGATTGGCGCTGAGCTCGCCGTCGATCACCAGCAATGCCGCGCGATCGGCCTGGGCGAAGCGAATCCGCCCCAGCAGGTGCGCGGATTGGTGCTCGGCCTCGATCTGGCCTTGCACCAGGGGGTCCAGGAAGACCGTGGTGCGCAGATCCGAGCAGCGCTCAGCCAGGGCGTAGAGCTGTTGCAGAGAGGTGGTCACCTCGGCCTCCATCTGGAAGATGCCGCTGAAGACCTCCTCGGGATCGTTCCAGCTCTGGCGTGGGGCCTCCAGGGGCTCCAGTTGAACGGTCTGCCCCCGGGCAATCAGGTAATCGGCGAAGAGGCCGGCGTGATGCTGCTCGGAGCTGGATTCCGCTTTGCAGAACTGCGCGAAGCCCCGCAGCTCGCGCTCCGCGAACCAGATCGACAGCGCCCAGTAGGCCGCGCTGGCCTGCCGCTCCATGGTCAGGTGCTCCTGCAGGCAGCGCAGCAGGTCGGCCTCCATGGGCTGGGCCATGGCTCTGCCAGCGGGTCCCTGGCTGATGGGGCTGCGTTGACCCTGCTGGAGACCTGCTGAATTCATCGACTTGGGGCCACTGCTGCGAACGCTAGGGAGCCCAGGCCTTCAGGGCAAATGCGTCCTGACAAATGCCGCACCCCAGGATTTCCTCTGCGCAAAAGAGAATCGTTTGCAATAAGATCGGATCAGGTCGGTGCCGTCCCGCGGTTCTGCCTCTTCGTCTGTTGATCTCCCATGGCTTCTGCCGCCGGATCCGCCTCTGATCTGCCCCAGCCGTCCCGTCAGGCGCCGTTGGCCTGCGGCAAGAAGAAAGGCTGTAAGCAGAAAAAATGCTCGAAGTGGAAAGGCGGCAAATGCCGCTGCGGCCGCGATTAGCGCGAGCGCTGGATGGGGGTGTGACTGATCTCAGGAGGTAGGGGCTGCCGCTTCCAGGCCTCCAGCGCACTCATCAACGCGGAGCCGATCAGCAAGACGGCAAAGCCGCGCCGCAACTGCCGATCAGCCAGATGGGGTGCCAGCCGCTGACCCACCAAGGCTCCCAGTCCCCCGCCGATCAGCAAGGGGAGCATCAAGGGAAGGCTCTGGTGGGGCCAATGGCCGAGGGCCGCCAGGGCCACCATCCCGTTAACGGCGATCAGCAGGAGGCTGGTTCCGCTGGCCAGGCCCATCGGTAAGCCCGCCAGGAGCACCAGGGCTGGGACGATCGCGAAGCCGCCTCCCACCCCGGCGATGCCGGTCAGCAGGCCCACCAGGACACCCTGGAGGACCAGCAGAACGGACTGAGAGCGCTGGGGCTCGCGGGGCGCGACCTTGCTGCGCACCAGTAGCCAGGAGGCCACGAGGGCGGCGGCCGAGAAGACCCCCAGCTGCACGGCTTCTGGGATCAGGCCGGCCTTCACCCAGCTGCCCCCGATCCAGCTGCCCACTAGGGCTGGCAGGCCCAGCAGGGCGGCCGGTCGCGGCGCGAATTGGCGCCGTTGGAGATAGGGCGGCACGTTGGCCAGAGCCAGCAGGATCACCACCAACAGCGAGAGGGGCACCGCCTCCTGGGTCGCAAGTCCTGCGCCGCTCACCAGCAGGGGCAGCAGCAGGATCGAGCCCCCGGCGCCGAGCACCGAGAGAAGAAATCCGATCAGCCCCCCCCCGGCGCCCAGCAGCAGGGCGGTGCTCACGTCGATCACAGCGCGACCCGGTTCCAGGGCATGACGGCCAGCAGGCGGGCCATGCCGCAGAAGCCGCTGACACCGGCGAAGGTCAGGCCAGCGCCCACGAACCAGGTCAGGGCAATCCAGCCTGGGGCCACCGTGTTGCTCAGAATCAGCCCCAGCAGGATCAAGGTGCCGGCCGCGATCTGCACCTGACGCATCAGGGGCAGGGGGGCGTTCTTCAGTTTCCGGACCGGGAAGCCGGCGCCTTGCCAGGTGGGCAGGCCCCCTTCCAGCTCGGTCAGTGGGTGGGCATGGCCCTGGTTGAGCAGCTGCTGCAGGCCCCGGTTGCTGCGGTTGCCGCTCTGGCAGACCAACACCAGGGGACCTGCGGGCAGATCCGCCTGGTGCAGGCGGTTCAGGGGGATGTTCAGGCTGCCGGCGATGTGGCCGCTGGCGTATTCCATCGGTTCGCGCACGTCGATGACGCTGACGCGCTTGCTGGCGAGTTGATCGGCCAGGTCGTGGGCAGAGATGCGGGTCATGGTTTCTGAGTGATGGGGTGGTCAGGCCGCGGCAGTGCCGCTCATGGGGTAGCCCTCTTCGGCCCAGCGGGTCAGGCCGCCGCGAAGGTTGGCCACCTGTTGGTGTCCCGCCTTGATCAGCTGTTGGGTGGCCAGGGCCGAACGGCTGCCGGCGTGGCAGACGACCACCACCGGGCGATCCCGGGGTAGTTCGCCCTGGCGCTCCTCGAGCTCGGCGAGGGGGATGTGGGTGCTGCCGGGGATCAGGCCGTCGGGGCCGTTGAGCTCCTCCTGGGAGCGCACGTCCAGGACGGTGACCTCCTGCTGGTGATCAGCCAGCCACTGGGGCAGGAGTTCCGGCAGCCCGGCGTAGCTCCAGTGCACTGGTGCCCATTGGGGTTCGGTGTGCTGCTCGCGGGGCTTGCCAGAGCGGAGGTTGCCCGGCAGGGCGATCGCGATCTTGCCGGGGTGCGGCAGCTTCATGTGGGTCATGTGACCCACAAAGTCCCGCTCATCGGCCCCCCCGCCCAGACGGGCGTTGAAGGCCTTCTCTTCGGCCACTGAGGTGACACCACGTCCGGTGTAGTCGTGGCCCGGATACAGCAGGCAGGCATCCGGCAGGCTGAAGATCTGCTCGGTGATGGAGCGCCAGAGGGTGTGGGCGTTGCCCTGCTGGAAGTCGCAGCGGCCGCAGCCCCGCACCAGCAGGGCATCTCCTGTGAAGGCCATGGAGTGGTCGTCCAGCACGAAGCTGACGCAGCCATCGGTGTGGCCCGGGGTGCTGCGCACCTGCAGCTGGCGCTGACCAAACCGAATCACATCGCCGTGGTGCAGCGGTTGGCTCACGTTCTCGGCCCGGGCCGCAGCCGAGAGGCCGATGGCACAGTTCGTGGCCTGTTGCATCAGCCAGCTGCCCGTCACGTGATCCGCGTGGGCATGGGTGTCGATGGAGGCCACCAGGTCAATGCCCAGTTCGCGGATCAAGGAGAGATCGCGCTCGTGCTGCTCAAAGACCGGATCGATCAAGACGCCCTGGCGGGTCGCCACGTCAGCCAGGAGATAGGTGAAGGTGCCGGTAGCCGCGTCAAAGAGTTGGCGCAGCAGCAGGGGCGCGCCACCCGCGGCTGCCGCCAGGGAGATGGGGCTGGTGAGCGGAGGGGACATGTCCGCCAGTCAGAGGCTTGTATGACGTTACACGCATAAAGCCTTGATGGTCAATTCGTGTCGGTTGCGGGGCGCTTGCGTCCGGCGAACTGAACCACCGCGCTGGGGCCCTGGTGGAAAGGGCCTTCGCTGATGGGGCGGGTCAGGCTCTCCAGCCACTGGATCTCCAGGGCGCCCAGTTCCTGGCGCAGTTGCTCGGGGCTGATCAGCAGCTCCAGCGACGGCGGACCGCCGGTGCCGAGTTCCAGTTGCTCGGGCCGGTAGGCCTCCAGGACAAACAGGCCACCAGGTCTCAGGGCGTTGATCGCCCGTTGGTGCACGACGGCCCGGAGGCCGGGCTCCAGGTGCATCCAGATCGCGACCACCAGATCAGTGCTGTTGGCTTCGGGTTGGAACGTGTTCAGGTCGCAGCAGCTGCACTGAATCTCCACGCCTCGGGCGCGGGCTAATTGCTCGGCCTTGCCCAGGCCCACCGGGCTGAGGTCCTGGGCGATGACGCGATGCCCAAGGCCGGCCAGGTAGACGGCGTTGCGCCCTTCGCCTTCGGCCAGGCAAAGGGCGTCGCCAGGGGGAAGTGCTGCGGCTTGCGCCCGCAGGAAGTCGTTCGGCTCGGTTCCGTAGGCGTAGGTCTCGGCGCTGAAACGCGCGTCCCAGAACTGGCGTGGATCCACCTTGATTGCCTGAGGCATAATGCGTCTATTGTCATACAAGGATTTATGGCTGCTGCTGGCTCGATGCCGTCGCCGCAGCTGCTTGAGGAGTACAGCCAGTTCTTCCGTCTGCTCAGCGAGCCGGCGCGCCTGCAGCTGCTCTGTCACCTCAAGCAGGGCCCCATGGATGTGGCCTCTCTGATCGAGGTCACGGGTTTTTCTCAGTCCCATATCAGCCGGCAGCTGGGTCAGCTCCAGCGCGCCGGTCTCGTGCGCTGCGAGCGTGAGGGCACCCGCACCATCTGGCAGGCCGATGGCGAGCTGGTGGATGACCTCTGTTCTTTGGTGCAGACCCGTCTCAGGCAGCGGCTGCAGGCCCAGCTGGAGCAGTTCCAGGGCGCCTGAGCCTGTGACAGCTCAAGATCTGCTCCCTAATGCTTAAGCGGCCCTTGATTTCCACCTGAGTCGCGGTAATTGCCTTAGCCTTGTTGTCTTCGGTAATTCCGGCAATGCAGATCACGCACCGGTCTGAGGACGACGTGCAGATCACGATGAGCCGCGAGGAAGCGGCTCTGCTGGTGGATCTCTGTCACGCAGCAGCCTTCTCGGATCTGCTGCCCCGTCGCCGCGAAGCGCAGCTGCGTATTCAGCGCTTCGTCTGGGACGTGCAGAACAACCTCTACGACGCCGCCCAGTCGGTCTGGAAAGCCAAGCGTCACATCAGCATGCCTGTGGCCAAAGCGCGTCGCCGCAGCCTGGTGGCCTAGAGCACGGACTTGAGTTGCGTCGCGAGGGCCTCGGCACTGCGCAGGGCCCCCTCGATCCGGCCAAAGCCTTCGCCGGCGAGCGCATCCCCGCAGAAGCCCAGGGCGCTCTGCGGACACAGACGCAGCGACTCCGGAAGCCCAGGTGGGTCCGGGAAGGCCGCTCCCCAGCGCATCAATTGACCATCGGAATCCCTGGTGCTCAGGTTCAGACCAGCGGCCAGGGCTTCGCTTAAGGCCTGTTCAAGGGCGCCCAGGACAGCGGCTTCCGCCTCGGCTGGGGGCTTGGCCCCCAGCAGCTGGGCCGCCGAGGACCTGGAGCCGTAGACCTGCAGATGACGCTCGGCGAAGGCCGCGCTGGATTCGGCGACCACCGCTGCCCGATCACAGGCCAGGGGTTGGATGCTGATGCGCCGGAGCCCCCAGCGCTGTTGGGCGGGTTCCTGGCACTGCAGCAGGCGCCAGGGTTGCGCCAACCAAGGCTGCGCCGCCTCCGCCGGCAGGCTGAGCAGCAGGTTGGCGCTCGCCCGCGCGCTCATCCCGGCGAGATGGCGCTGAGCGGCCAGCAACTGCGGATCACCCCGCTCTTCGGCCACCACCTGCAGGGGGACCTCCGGCCAGCCGAACACGCTCTGTGCGCGGGGATGGGCCAGGAGGCTGCCGCTGAGCACCAGCCACCGGGCCTCACACAGCAGCTCGCCGTTGCCATCGCGCAGGGACCAGCGCAGGGAGCTCCCCTCCCCACGAAGCTTGAGCTGCCGGACCAGGGTTCCGCCCTGGAGCTCGCACCAGGCTTCGCCCGCAGTGGTCTCGCCCCCCCGGGCGATGGCCAGCAGGCCCTCGCACAGCGCATCCATGGAGCCATGGCCCTGCCAGATGGCTCCCTCACTGAAGCCATCGTCGATGGGATCGACGATCTCACCGTTGCCATCCAGGCTGCGGATGGCGCCCTCAAACGGCCTGATCCAGCCAGCCGCAGCCAGGGGGGCGATCAGTTGCGGTGAGGGACTGGAGCGCAGGTTGAAACAGGGAGCACCGTGGTTGATCAGCAGATCAGGGTCCTGGCGGGAGCGGCGCGTGGCGCTGCGGCCTCCCGGTCCCCGGCCGATCTCCAGCAGGCGGATCGAGCCGCCAAAGCCCTCCCGCCTGAGGGAGGCGGCCAGGGCGCAGCCCCCGACCCCGGCGCCAATGATGGCGAGATCCACGCATCGGGGCTGGAGGCTCACGGGAGGCCTGAGAGCAGCCACCATGCTGAAGCTTTCGCGGCAAGGACGTGGTGCAGCCCAGTGACGTGGTG
>JBMSIW010000052.1:0-13274 GCA_049418265.1 Vulcanococcus sp. | reverse complement strand
CGTGGCTGGGCTGAAGCGTGGCTGAGCTCAGGCGTGGTTCAGAGCTGGAAGGGGCTGCAGGCCTGTTGCACGTCCCCGCCCGAGGAGAACAGGTCGTTGGCCGTGGCGTCCTGCTGCTTCACCAGGCCCACCAGGGCCTCCAGTTCGCTGATCTCCTCTTTGCAGAGGTGAGAGGCCTGCTGAAAACGGGGCGACTGCTTGATCTGGCTCAGGGTGGTCCGCACCTGCTGGCAGCCGTTGCCCTGGCTCTGCTCCGCGCAGGCTTGGACGGCTGACTGGAGCTTCCAGAGCAGGCTCTCGGCGGCTTGCACAGAGGAGCCGCTGAGGGCCAGCAGCAGGCAGCCGGCCAGGTGGCGTTTGCCGAGCATGGGGTACTTGCGGTCACCACGATTGTGCTCAGGGCGCCCTGATTTGGCAGCACTGACAAGAGCGTTGGCCATGGACAGGCTGGAGGTCGTGCATCTCTGCAGGGCCTGCCATGGTTGCTCAGTCCCTCAGCGCGCCGTTTCGGGTCAGCTGCGGAGACACCTTTCGCCTGAGCGCGGTGGATCCCGCCAGCACCGGGGACCTCGCCCCGGGCAAGAAGGAGGCCAAGGCGGCCCTGGAGGACGGGGTACGCCAGCTCTCAGAGCTGCAGCAAAGGCTTTACGCCCAGGGCCAGTGGGGCGTGATCTTGCTGTTCCAGGCCATGGATGCGGCCGGGAAGGACGGCACGATCAAGCACGTCATGAGCGGGGTGAACCCCCAGGGTTGTCAGGTCACCTCCTTCAAGGCCCCGTCTTCCCTGGAACTCAGCCACGACTACCTCTGGCGCGTCAATCGCTGCCTGCCCGAGCGCGGTCGCATCGGCATCTTCAACCGCAGCTATTACGAGGAGACCCTGGTGGTGCGGGTCCATCAGGACCAGCTGGCACGCCAAGCCCTGCCAGCTGGGCTCGTGACCCCCGGGATCTGGCAACAGCGCTTTCAGGAGATTCGCCACTACGAGGCCTATCTCGGCGCCAACGGATTTCTGGTGCGCAAGTTCTTCCTGCATCTCTCGAAAGCTGAGCAGAAGCGCCGCTTCCAGGAACGGCTGACGAACCCCCAGAAGCACTGGAAGTTCTCCGCCGCGGATCTGGCCGAGCGGGCCTTCTGGGATGACTACATGCAGGCCTACGAGGAGATGATTCGCGCCACCGCGACCGAGCAGGCCCCTTGGTACGTGATCCCGGCAGATCACAAATGGTTCACCAGGCTGGTGGTGGCCTCAGCTGTGATCGAGAGCCTGCAATCTCTCGATCTGCACACACCGACCATGACTGAGCCGGAGCAACGAGCCCTGGAGGAAGCCCGCCGGCGGCTGGAGGCCGAGCCGGACTGATCCCCGGTGGTAGCGATCCCCTGACAGAGCCGCTTCTCGCCTGGTCCCTTCGGTGACGATGGTCCGACATCCACGAGGGCAGGGCTATGGGCGAGAACAACCCGAACGCCAAGGCTGAAAGCAAGGGCGCCCTGGGCTGGATCCGTGAGCTGATCCCCGGTCGCCTCAAGAGCACCATCAAGGATCGTTTGCCCTCCCTGGATCCGCCGGGCCGAACTGTCGAATTGGTCGAGCCGTCGGCCGAGTCCGCGGCCACCCACGTGGTCTTCTTGCCCCGCGATCCCCAGTGGGCCTATTGCTTCTGGACCATCAGCGCGGCTGATCTGAAGCGCGCCCAGAAGGCTGGAGCCACCCAGCTCTGCATCCGTCTCGCCGACGTGACGGGTCTTGGCAGCAACCAGGCGCATCCCCACACCCTGCAGGAAATCGTGGTGCAGGCCGGCAGCAGCGAGTGGTTCATGCCTGTCCCCCTCGACAACCGCGACTACCGGGTCGAGTTGGGCTACCGCCTGCGCAGCGGCGGTTGGTATTCCCTGGCCTTCTCCTCCGTGGCCCATGTGCCCGGCATGGATCCCTCCAGCCGCATCGCGGACACCTTTGTTCCCTTCTCCCTGGATGAACCACCCGTCAGCGCCAGCTGGCCGGAGCCCGTGGTGAGCAGTGGTGTGCTGCATGAGCAGCATTACCAGCGCGCTGCGGTGCGCACCCGCAGTCGCCGGGTCGGTTCGGAGGTGCTGCATGAGCAGGACTTCGAGTCCAGCGGCCTCAATGATTCCGGGGTTGGCGTCTGGGCCAGCGGCCGCAATGAGTCCGGTGCCGGCCTGAGCCGGGAGCGCTCCTTCTGGCTCGTGGCGGATGCCGAGTTGATCGTGTACGGCGCCACCGATCCGGCTGCCACCTTGTTCATCGGTGATCGTCAGGTTCCCCTGGAGAGCGATGGCACCTTCCGCATGCAGGTGCCCTTCCGGGATGGCGAGCAGGTCTACCCGATCCGTGCCGTGGCCGCCGATGGCGAGCAGGAGCGCTCCATCCGCCTGGAATTCGAGCGCAGCACCCCGCAAGCGCGCGTCAATACCCGCGAGGAAGCCGTCTCGGAGTGGTTCTGAGGCGGCGCCGCAAGCGCTGCTTATCGACTGGTTTCACCCGCCAAGACAGGCCCTAAGGCCGGTGCTACAACACTTCGGTTCCTGTTGATCTCACCATGGATTACCTGGTGTTGGCCTCCGCCGTTGCTCCCCGTGGCGTGCCTGTGATCCTGCCCGCTCTGGCTGGCGCTGGCATCCTCTTTTTCCTCTCTCAGCTCTTCGTTCCCAAGTCCTGATCACGCCGTCTGGGCTGGCCATGTCGGGGCTGAGCCATCACGTGCTCAGCCCTGATTGATCCAGCGCCGGCCCACGGGGATCAGGGACTGTTCGACGTCGCCCCAGGGGAAGCCCCCCTGCTGGCAGTCAATGTCTTCGGCCATGCCATAGCCCAGGCCGTCGTGAACTTCTTCCAGCGCCTGCGAATAGCTCAGTTGCTTGATGGAGGAGTAGACCCGGGCAATGGCGTTCACTTCACCCGGGCTGCTCTGACCGGTGGCGTAGCGCTCTCGGAGGGCCTGGGCGGAGTGCATGGCAGTCCAGCGGGCTGATGCCCTCAGGCTGGCAGCGAATGCTGCTCTTGACCAGTCCGCTCAGCTTCGCTGCAGCGCCTGGCACTCCTGGCCCGATTGCTGCAGTGCGCCCTCATCGCGGGCGGGATCGCTCTCGCCCAGCTGGCTCAGGTTCAGCATGGCCTCCACGCTGAGCAGCGCCGTGTAGCAGCGCAGGATCTCCTTGGCGTCGGCCTTGACCCGCAGTTGATGGGAGAGCTCCATGGCCTGCCTGCAGCTCCGGGGATCCCGGCTGCTGAAGCAACGCCGTGCTGCCCCCTGCAGGGCATCCAGGGATTGGGCCTGTGCGGTGTTGCCAACGCTCAGGGCGCCGCAGCTCAGGGCAGCAGCGATCACCAGAGCCGCGGTCTGCTTGAGAGCACCCATGGACCAACCATAGAAAAGCCGGACCCCGCAGGATCCGGCCATGGCGGAGATGGTGGCGGCCTCAGCCCTCGCTGTGGTGGTCGTGCTGCCAGCGGGTGAGGGTGGCTGGGGAGAACTTGTGGCCGTGCTTGCGGGCAACAGCGACGACGCAGCTGTTGTTGCTGCCGCAGCGATCCAGTTCACGCTGCATCGTGGTGTTGCCCTTGGCTTTCGCCATGAACAGTTCCAGCTGATGTTTCGACATGGCTGACTCTTGTCTTGAGAGCCCCCTACCGCTAGCCGCCAGAGAGAAGTCAGATCGCCATTATTTAGCTTTTTTCCTGATGATTTCCCGCGATACTTTTGCCCTGATCAATGAATAAAAATGGGCTGGATCGGCTTCTGCCGCAGCTTTTCTCAGGGTTCTGAGCCCTCGTCGTTGCCGAGAAAGCGCGGGGCGTAGCGCCAGGCCAGAACGACCGTGGCGGCCCCGTAGCCCACAAAGGTGATGGCCTGTCCCAGGCTGGCGGTGGCGTAGATCTCGCGCTCCAGCAGGACGGCGTCGATCAGGGAGGCCACGGTGCCCCAGATCACGACCCAGACCGAGACGTAGGCCACGCCTTTCAATGTTCGATCCATGGTTTCAGCTCACCACATCCATTCGTCAGGGGAGGGGATACCGCTGTCGCGGCGCACCCGGGCAATCCGGTCCTGCTGCTTCTTCTCCTCCTCGCTGCGGCTCAGCCAGGGGCGGATGCGGTTTGCTGCCTTCGAGGCCTCCAGGGCTGAGGGGAGCCTGGTCAGCTTGTAGGTCGCCCCGTTGTGGGTCGTGGTCTCCGCCATGGCCTCAGGGGTTCCACCAGAGCTTGACCACCACGGCCAGCAGAGCCAGGACCAGCAGGAGTACCAGCCAGGTGAGTTTCCAGGTGTAGGCCACCACCAGGCCGATCACGAAGAAAACCAGGAAGCGCCCGAGAGTCATGGGAAGAGGATGAACCCTGCCGGGCCGATCGCCGTTCTGTTGATGCCTGATGCCGCGCTGATCAGCCGGCAGCCTGCTCCGTTTGACCTTAACCCACTGAGTAGGGCCATTCATGCCTTCTTGATGCACTACAGGTGGAGATCACGGCATGCCCCACGCCGCCTGTGGTGTGCTGGATCTCGATCGCGATCTGCAGGCCATCAAGACAAGCGATGTCAGAGATTGGAAGATTTCATTAACAACGACGGACGAATAAACGCCACTGGCCACTTTTGGGTTGATCAGCAAAAAAACCATGTTCTGGCCTTTCCGGAATCATTCCTCCATCGGCGTCGATCTGGGTACAGCGAACACCCTGATGTACGTCTCAGGTAAAGGCATCGTTCTCGACGAACCATCCGTCGTTGCTCTGGATATTGAGCGCGGAGTTCCGATCGAGGTGGGCGCCGGCGCCAAGAAGATGATCGGTAAAACACCGAAATCCATTCAGGCGATTCGTCCCCTGCGTGACGGCGTGATTGCTGACTACGCAGCGGCCGAATTGATGATGCAGACCTTCATGCGTCGCGGTAATGCCGGTAAGACCACGGCTCCCCGCATGGTCGTCGGGATCCCAAGCAGCATCACCGATGTGGAGCGCCGGGCTGTGCGTGAGGCCGGCATCATTGGCTCCAAAGAGGTCTATCTGATTGATGAAACCGTGGCTGCTGCCATCGGTGCTGGCCTCCCGATCACCGAACCCGTCGGCAGCATGATTGTCGACATCGGTGGTGGTACAACCGATGTGGCTGTCCTCAGCCTTGGCTCTCCTGTCGCTAGCGAATCGGTCCGGATTGCTGGTGATGAGATCACCGAAAGCATCGCGGCTTATCTCAAGAAGACCTACGGCCTGGTGATCGGTGAATCCACCGCTGAAAAGGTCAAGCTGCAGATCGGATCTGCCCACGCCAATGCCAAGAATGATGACCGCCATATGGAGGTCAGCGGCTTCAACAATCGCACCGGGCTGCCCGAGAGCATCACGGTGACGGCCCTCGAGATTCGCAGCGCCATTGAAGAGCCCCTGCGCGCGATTGTTGAATCCATCAAGCGCGTTCTTGAGCAAACTCCCCCTGAACTGGCTGCTGACGTTCACGCCCGCGGCATCGTTCTGGCCGGTGGTGGTGCCTTGATCCCGGGCATCAGTGATCTGATCACCGAGTCCACCGGCATCTTCACTGTGGTGGCCGACGACCCTCTCCACTGCGTGGTCAATGGCTGCGGCCATGTCCTTGAGGATTGGGAGAACCTCAAGCGCTGCACCTGCAACGACGTGCACTGATCAGGCGCCTCTGCGCCAAAGCCCCGGGGCAGAGCCCCGGGGCTTTTTTCATGGCGCTCGGCCGGAATCAGCCCTCCAGCAGGTTCTTCTGAGGTCTGGTCTGCTCGCTCCAATAGAGAAGGTCATTGGCGCGGTGCAGTCCGCTCACCGTCTGACAGGGCCCCTGGGGCAAACAGACCCGGTAGCGGCCATCCTCCAGGGCCTCAATGGTGGATCCCTCCGGGGTCTGGGCCACCAGGCGCGGGTCGTCCTCGCGGTCGTGTCGGGGTGCGCGTGCAGTTGTCATCTCATCTCAGCGGGACGGGCATGCAAAAGCCCCCGGGGGGCCGAGGGCCATTGCTGGCGGGGTTTCGGGTTCTGCCCCTGCCATCCCATCGGTCATGGCCCAGCTGCCAGAAATCCGCAACCCTCTGTCCTGCCTCGGGGCGCTGCGCTGATTTTTCGCTGCAGAAGAGATTTAGACAGTGTTAGGCCTGGTGCATGGACCGATTCCGGCGACCAGACTTTCAGCCCGTGGTGCAGACCCTGCAGCAGAGCTTCTCAGGGGAGCGCGGCGTGGGGCGAGCCTTCTGGCAGCTGGGCCTTCTGGAGAAGGTGCTCGACCACAACCTGACCCCTGAGCGGCTCAAGGGCGCCTGTTCCCTGGTGCGCTCCTATGAGCTGGCGGAGGACTACGTCCTGGCGGCCCCGGATCTGCATGAGGCCTGGACGCGATCCCTGGAGGTCCTGACCGCGACGAACGATCTGCTGGCCTGGGCCTCGGAGTTGAACCTGATCGTCTCGCGCTCCGCCAAGCCCGAGGTCTAGAGCGTCTTCTGCCACTCCATGAGCAGGTCGTAGCGCCACTCCGTCCTGATCAGCTCGCTGGGAAACACCGCCACCTGATGCTCGGGATAATTCGCGCACGCCAATTGCTTGGCTTCCTGCCGGGTGCGCGCCACGACGTGGAAGCGCCCGACATCGGCGGGGCCGGCATGGAAGACCTCGAAGATGCGTTTCATGGCTCCAGGGCTTGCTCTTGCTTCGGCCTAGCAAGGGCGCCGGCGGTTCGTCAGCCTCAGCTCAGATACCAGCGGATCAGCGCGATCACCTGACCAGCGGGTCCATGGCCACTGATCCATTCCCCGATCAGGGCTGCCGCGAAACCGAGCATCGCCACGCGCCCATTGAGGCGTTCCACGGCCTCCAGAGCGGAGGTGTTCCAGGGAAGGGAGCTCGTCATGCTCCGGCCGAAGGACTCGACCGGTTCGTACTGGAACTGCTCAGGGGCCATGGATCGATCTACGGGGCGGGGGGTCTGCTGACTAGACGCTGTCTAGAAGCAGAAGGGGAGGTACTGGGTATGGCAGGCGGCATAGCCATCCACCAGGGCGCCCAGACCGATCTGATGGGCGATGCCCTGACCGGTGAGCCCCTCGGTGATCACACCGATCACGATGCCCAGCATCGCCATCCGACCGTTGAAGCGCTCCACGCTCTGCAGCTGCTGCTGGTGGATGGAGTGCTCAGCCCGGTTGCGGCACCAGGCCTCGTTGACTTGATTGGATTGCATGGTGAGGTCTCCGATCAGGGACGGTTGGGGCCGAGATCGCTGGGGCGCGACAGCACGTAGACCACCCCTGCGGTCAGCAGTGCGCCAAAGGCCAGCATCGCCGTGATGGCCATCCCGTAGTCGGCTTCCATGGCTTTGTTTCGAAAGGTAAAGCCACTGTAACCGGATGTAACGAGATTCAGGTCGATCTCTCGCGGTTTCTGTCGCCTTGCCGGGCTGGCCCCTTCTGGCCTTGGGGCGGATCCAGCAGCAGTGCCTTCATCAGGCCGGCCATGCCCCAGATCAATTCCAGTGGTCCGCTGAGGAGGGACATGCGCCGGGGCCTTGGTCCCCAGACCTAGCTACGGAATGGCGGCATGGGTGCCTTGTGCCTCGTTTTCGTGGCTAGGGATGGGTTTGGTGCAGTGGTCGGAACCATGCTTCGGCGCTTCCAGGTGTTTTGCAGCGGGCCTGAGGGATCTCAGGCGCAGTCCGTGGAGGCGGAAAACCGGCAGCAGGCTCTGGACTGGGCGCGGAAGACCTACCCGGGGTGTCAGTGCGCTGCGGTGGACGCTGCCTTGGTGGATCTCGCCAAGACGGCGCGTCCCGGTTGGGGCGGCGAGTCCTAGTTGGACTCCCTGGAGCTCAGGTTCGAGACCATCCAGGCGCCCAGGGTGAGCACCGCGGCCCCGATGGCCAGAAAGGCGATCAATGCGTGTTCCATGCCGGCCTGATCTGGGCCCACCCTTTTAGCGCCACTGCTGATGCCGCGCTGTTCGCGGAGGGTTGGTTGGGGGCTAGGAGCAGCCCCCGCCTGGATCGCGGTGTCTTCTCGACCGCATCCGAATCGGTTATGGCCCGACTCCCTTCGTGCTGTCAATGGCACGCCGAAGTACAACACGATACAGATTTCTCTGGTAGCAGTTGTTACTGTTTCAGTACGTTCGTCCCTTCGGGGATGCATGCCTTGGCAGCAGGGAACGGGGCTGCCATCTCGAGGCGCATGCCATGAACACCCTCGCCCTCATCCGCGCGCAGATCCTGAAGGCCCAGCGCCTGCACCAGGCTCAGCTCGTCAGCGTGAGACAGGCCTGGGCTCCGATCTATTGATCGTTGCTCTGGGCACGCCCCATCCAAATCGTGATGGCGCCGGCGCTCCTTAGGGGGCGCCTTTTTTGTGGGCGGCCTCAGCCTCAGCCCGCTCCAGGATCCGCGCGGCCTCTTGCTCCGGTGTCGTCCGGGGCAGCGCGCTGAGCTCGTCGTTCACCTCTACCTGGAGCTTGCTGCTCTTCTTGCCGCTCTTGCGCTGCTTCTTGCTCTTGCGGCCTTTGCCGTCCTTGCCGTCTTTGCCGCCTTTGCTCGCCTGCTTGCTGAGTTTCTTTTCGAGCTTCTCGATCAGGGCGACATCCACCCCAAAGAGCCAGGCGAGCAGCTGTTTGCGGATCCCCATGGTGCGGCCGAGTCGTCTCGACCCTAGAGATGTTTGGAGATTGTTGCCTCGGCCTTAAGCGCCAATCAAGCGGTAGCCCTGTTCGGAGCTGATGATCTGCGGGGACCATCCGTGCAGGATCAGGTGCTGACTGAAACGCCGCGCATCCATCAGGTTCTGTAGATCCCGCTGCTCCACGACCCGGGTGCCAAGACCCTGTTCCAGGAGTTCGTGGCAGGCGGCATAGGCGCCCTGGTTGTTGGCGCAATACAGCGACCAGGCGCCTCGATATGGAGCCTGGGGATCACTGAATCGAACCAGGCAGGGATTGCTGAAGGATGTCTGCATCGCGGTGCCGCATGGCGTCGTCTTGTCACGCTCTTGGGGCCCTGGTCCCTCTGACTGTGCCTTTCAGCACAAAGACATCTTTCTTCTTGGCGATCAATCTGTAGTCAGGGCTACGTCAGGACCCGGATGGCTACGGGATAACCGGCCCAGATCTTTGCGGTGCCTTGAAATCCCTCGCTCTGCTGGCCGTGATCGGATTGCGGGTCGCGATGAACGATGGGCTGTTTCTGGAGCAGCGGCGCATGCCGGCGCGTCAGCAATCCAAGGATCTGCGTGCCGCCATCATGCGGACCTGGAAGCGGGGCTCCAAGCGGCTCTTTTAAAGGAGTTCAGGCTGCCGTCTGGGATCTGAGCTGGGCGATCAGCTTCGGTCCGATTCCGCGGATCGAGAGCAGATCCCGGTCGCTGGCGCTCTGCACCATGGCCGGGGTTCTCAGGCCTGCCTGCCAGAGCAGCAGAGCCTTCTGGTCGCCGATGCCGCGTAACTTCGTCAGCTCCGAAAGGAAGACGTTGTCAGGGAAGTTGTCGACCTGAAAGCTGGGCCAGATCGCAGCGAACTCCGCCTTGTCCGCCAGCGCATAGATCTGCATCAGCTTCTGGTCGACATGCAGCACCTTGCTCTCGAAGATCTCTCGAAAACGGATCAGGAACCGCAACCGCAGCTCGCGATCGGGCCCTGAATCGGCGATCAGGTGATCGATCTGCGGTTGGTTCAGTCCCGCCAAGGCCATGAAGCCGTCAGGCCGGTAGGCGATCCAGGCTCCATGGTTCGCCCGCGGGTTGGGGACCACCTGCAGGTGACAGGGGTGATGCTCCCGTTTCTGGCCATCCCTGCGCAGAACCCTCAGCGGCGTGAAGACGCTCAGCTCCGCGTGATAGCGCCAGAAGCTGATGCACTCTGGCGCCGCCGCTGCGGTGGGCGCTGCCGTTGCAGGCTCTTCCGCCAGCGCCAGATCCAGCTCAGCGGGGGCCGAGCTGCGGCGCCGTTGATCAATCCAGGTGCGGATCTGTTGCCAGAACATCGGCGAAAGTTAGATCGGTTCTACGGTTCTGGCTGTATCGAGGCTTGCTCCGTCAGGTCCCCCACTCAGAACCCATGAGCCTTTGGCACTGCCCGCTCTGCATCGGCCTGGGTCTGCTCTCGCTGGTGCGCGCCGGCGCCCATCTGACCCTGCTCTCCCAGTTGGTTCCCGGCAAACTGGCGGCGCCGCTCCTCCAGGCCTGATGCCCTTTCAAGTGCTCACCCATGACGCCTGGGGAGTCGTCAAGGTTGGTGAGTTCAGTTCTGTCGAGGAGGCCCGCAGCGCCTTTGGCAGCATCTGTCAGGACCCCTGGTATCGCAGTGACGGCACCGTGAAGGGCGTTGAGTTGGTCCAGTGCGACAGCGCCCAGGCGCCCCTGCGACTCGATTGGTTCTCCTTTGTCTGAGGCCTTGCCTTGATGCGCCTGTCCGCTCTGGTTGGCATTTGAAGAGATCTCAATACAGTTGAGTTCTCTGCGCTCGACGCATGGATCGCCTCGGCTCAAGGGCTCTTTTTTTGTTCTTGCTGGCCGCCGCGGCGCCGCAAGCCGCCCAGGCCCAGACGCGGATCCCCAAGGCCCCCGGCTATGACCAGTGCCCCCTGGGCTACGTCAATGATCTGGGCACGCACTGCGTCTCCCCGATCAACTACCAGGTCATGCCCACCAACGGTCAGGCCTGCCCGTCCGGTTGGATGAACATCGGTGCGGGCTACTGCAAGAAGAAGACCCTGGGGATCTTCTAGCGGCCAAGCCGCCAGGGTTGATCGCTTGGGCGTCGCTCCAGGCGGAACATCGAGGCGGCCAGGCTGAGTCCTCCCCGCTGCAGCGCAGCCAGAACGTGCCAGATCACGGCCCCCGTGATCAGCAGCCAGGACAGCAGGTGCAGGTGATACACCGCGTGATCCAGTTCTCCTGAGCGCAGCCAGTCTTCCTCCATCAACTTGCCGCTGCCCACCGCCAGCACCAGGCCGATCAGGGCCGCAGCATTGGCGGCGCGGCTGAGGCGCTGACGCCCCAGGCTCAAGGCATAGATGACGAACAGAAGCGTCAGGGGCCAGAGCATCACGCCCACGCTTCCATGCAGATCGATCCAGTCGCCGGGCACCTGGACGGGGAGGCGCCACCAGCGGCCGTCGTGGTTGGAGAACACCACGGCTCCAGTCAGGGAAGCCAGTGGCACCAGCAGGACCATCGCGCCATGCAGCAGGCGCAACAGGGCAGGTTGGTAGGGCGCTCGCTGTGCCATGGCTCAGGAACGTGGCGGGCTGACCTGGCCCATCCGCGTCCACATCGCCAAGGTCGCAAATTCCCGGTTGGCGCGATCCAGGTCGGCTGCGGCCATCTGTTGCCTCAGCCAGGCACACCTGGCCAGCTGTGCCAGATCTGATGGACGAAGAATGGACCTGCAGGCGGCTGCCATGAGCCTGGCAGATCCGGCTTCGTTGTGGTGGGGTGGGGGCGCCAGAAACGAGGCACCCCCTGCTGGATCGCGGCGCAATGTGCAATCAGCAAGTGCCGCTTCCGGCCCTGTTATGACCCTGCATCCAATCGGGGGTCATGAGTACAACTGCCTATTCCAGGAGGGTCGCTTGTCCTCAGGGTGTGGGCTCGATCGCTGGCCCGTAGAAGCTCAGTTGCGGCTGCGCAGCCTGGCTTGGCAACACCTTGTAGAGGTAGCCATCGGTTCCCACCGGGCGCCGGGCGATCTGGCCCGGTTTCCAGGCTGCCTGGGCCGCCGGATTGGCTGGGGTTGAGGCGCGGATGCGGCAGCTCTCAAGGCGTCCTTCGGGGCAGAACGCCTCCGTCAAGGAGCCGTTGCTGGTCAGTCCCTTCAGCAGCAACCCCGCAGCACCGTTGAGCTGGGCCTGGCCGATCGAGATCTGGCAGGGTTCAAAACTGCTCGAGAGACCCAGCAGGAAGCTGATCTGGGCTGCATCCAACCCAGCGGGTTCGGCGTTGTAATAGGTCAGGCTCGCCTCCCGGATGGATCTCAAGGCCACCTCTTCTGAGGCTCCGCGCACGCACTTCAGTTCGGCCGCGTTCGCCTGGCTGGGTCTGACCTCGGCCAACAGCGCCGCCATGGCCCATCCCCAGAGCAGTGCCGCGCGCACTCCCATGACCTGCCTCTGCCGTCGCTGATCAACGCTATGACGCCCATCCTGGCCGGGCTGATGCTCCTTGCTCTGAGCAGTGCGCCCGGAGCCATCGCAGGACCGGCCGTGGGCGAAGCCAGCCTGCAACTGCGCCGCAGCTCGGCCTCCTTTGCCAATGGCGACCCCGTCTGGCAGCTGCAACTGCGGCAGAACGGCAAGGTCCTCAAAAGCTGGCGAGCGGCTGCCAGCGCCAAGCAACATCAGGGACTGGATCGGCGCTGGAGCCCTGGCAATGGCTCGCCCCTACCGCGCGGGCTCTATCGGTTGGGTCAGCCTGAACCCTGGGGGCGGGATCTCTGGATGCAGCTCGACCCGCTCTTCAAGACAGCGCGCACCGGTCTGGGCATTCACAACTGTTACCCCGGTGTTGGCTGCATCTGCATTCCCGATCGTCAGCAGCTCAGCAGCCTGGCGGCTGCGGTGCGTCACTACGGCGTCCGGCGTCTGAACGTGATCGATTGAACGGCCGCTGGGCAGGCCCGAAACAACAAAACTCCCCGGCGTCATCACCCGGCGCAAGGGAGGTGTTGGTTGGGGGCCCATGGGCAGCCCCCTTGTGCGGATAGGAGAGTTGGTCTGTAAGGCTCCTTCCAGATCTGTCATGGCCCAGGTCGTGTCGCTTTGGCAAGGGGCCAAATCGACGCATTTGTGCTGGCGATGATGGCCCGATGCAAACCGCCCTGCTTCTGGCCTTTCTGCTGCCCATCCCCTTCTTTGGCCGGGGGCTGCTGGAGCGCACGGATCAGGCGGCCTGGAGTCAGTTGGTCGAGGCCTTTGATCGTCGCGGCATCGCCGTGATCAAAGGCCATGAGCGTTGCCGTGAGCGTGATCTCTACGGCCTCTATGTGCGCCGCAGCCGGCAGGTCGTGGTCTGCCCGCGGGGTGATCAGAGCGTCACCCTGCGCCATGAGGGCTGGCATGCGGTTCAGAGCCTCTGTCTGGCGGACGGCCCCTGGCTGACGCCGGAGCAGATCGAGCAAAAGCTCAACCGGGCCGATCGCGCTGAGTTGCGATCCCTGGTCTCTCGGGAACGCTGGCAGCGGGAAGCGGAGGCGCGAGCCATGGCGCACCTGAAGCCCGCGGACTATCTCCAGGAACTGGAGCGCGCCTGCAGCTCCTGAGCCG
>JBMSIW010000051.1:0-13349 GCA_049418265.1 Vulcanococcus sp. | reverse complement strand
CAGCATGAGCACGAGCAGTGGCGCGACAAGCTGACGCCGGAGCAGTTTCAGGTGGCCCGCATGGGCGGCACTGAGCGAGCCTTCACCGGGATCTATTGGGATAACAAGGCCTCAGGCGTCTACCGCTGCGTGTGCTGCGGCACCGAGCTGTTCAGCTCCGAGACCAAGTTCAACTCCGGCACCGGCTGGCCCAGCTTCTGGGATGGAGCCAAGCCCGGTGCGATCAGCACCCACGAGGACACCACGCACGGCATGGTGCGCACCGAGATCAAGTGCTCCAACTGCGGTGCCCACCTGGGGCACGTGTTCCCGGACGGACCGCAGCCCACTGGCCTGCGCTACTGCGTCAACTCGGCGTCCTTGAACTTTGAGGAGGCTTAGGGCCTCCTCTTACCAGGGATCACTGGAGCTCTCACGCCGCCGCGGGCTGCGCTCATCGGGGTACGGCTCGTAGGGCTCCACATCCAGCGGCGATTCGTCGCGGACATAGCGGCGCTGCTGGGGTTCCTCGTCCAGATAGCGGCGCTGGCGCAGGGGTTCGCGCTCGCGGCGCTGCTCGACCTCGACGTAGTCGTAGTCCTCTTCCGGCTCGAAGCGGCGGTTCGTGGCGGGTTCAATGCGCCGCTGCTGCTGTTCTTGAGCGGTGGGTTGCCCCGCGGCTAACTGGTTCTCGACCGGCACCATGTTGAGGCGATAGCGCTCGCGCTCCTCCTGCTCCCAGCTGGGGCCGCCGACGCCCAGCTTCTCGAGCAGGCCGGTGCCGAGTTGCTTGAGCTTCTCTTCAGCGCCCTCGTAAACAATGATCCGATCGGGTCCGCTGCTGACGATTTCTTCGACGGTCAGCTCCCAGGTGCTGAGCACCCCTTCCCCGAGCAGGGGAATGCCGAGGGCACCCAGCACGAGGGTGGTCAGTTCGCCGGTCTCGATGTCAAAGCTGAAGCCGAGCACCTTGCCGAGTTGTTCACCCGCCTCGGTGATGACCTGACAGTTGATGACCCGGGAGTAGCGCTCGGGATCAAAGCCCTCCGAGAGGGAATCAGCTGAATCCACCAGGATCACATCGCCCACCTGGCGAATGCTTTCCAGGGGCATCCAACGGGGCAGGCCGGGCAGGAATCGGGTCAGGGGGTTGTCGCGCAGGCCCAGGGCCACGACTTCACGCCGATCGATATCGACCACGACTTCCCCCACGACACCGAGGCGACGACCCGTGTCACGGGTGATGACCTGGGTGCCCATCAGCTCGGAGCGCAGCCAGAGGCGATCGCTCGGGGTGGCGTTCGGGTCGCTGCCGGCTGGAGTGCTTGTCATGGGCGCATTGTGACCGAAAAGCCTGCGGGGCTTTGTCAGGCGGCGGGTGGTAATCCCACCACCTGGGTGTGGGCACCCCGGGCCTGGGTGACCCCGATGGTGCGAGTGGCTGCGCCAATCATCGGGCGGCGGTGACTCACCACCAGGAACTGCGCATCACCGGCCTGCTGGGCGATCAGGGCCGCCAGGCGCTCCACGTTGACCCCGTCGAGGAAGCTGTCCACCTCGTCGAGGGCATAGAAGGGCGAGGGCCGGAAGCGCTGCAGGGCAAACAGGAAGCTCAAGGCGGTGAGGGACTTCTCCCCACCACTCATGGAGGCGAGGCGGCGCACCGTTTTGCCCTTGGGATGGGCCACCAGGTTGAGGCCGCCATCGAGGGGGGCTTCCGGGTTCTCCAGTTGCAGGAAGCCTTCGCCATCAGAGAGCCCCGCGAAGATGTCGCGGAAGTGGCTGTCGACGGCGTTGAAGGCCTCCATGAAGGCCTCTTGGCGCAGGGTGGCCACGGTCTCGATCCGCAGCAGCAGTTCTTCGCGCTCCTTGCAGAGCACATCCAGGCGCTCCTGCAGATCCGCCAGGCGGGCCTCCAGGTCTTCGAGCTCCTGCAGGGCCAGCATGTTGACGGGCTCCAGGGCCTCCATGCGCGCCTGCAGGCTCTTGAGCTCGGCTTGCAGGGCCTCCAGGCCGTTCTCACGCACGTCCTCTGGAATCTCCGGCAGGGGATCGGGCAGTTCCCGTTGCAGCTGCTCCAGCCGTTGGGCGCTGCTGCGCTCTTCCTCGGCCAGGGCCAGCAGTTCTTCGCCCAGTCGTTGCAGTTCCCATTCCTTCTGTTGCACGCTTTGGCGCTGCAGGGAGAGCTGCGCTTCGGCCTCATCCCGCGCCCGGCGGCGCTCGCCGAAGCGGGCCTGCAGCTCCTGTTGTTTGGTTTCCAGCTCAGCGCGCTTCTGCTGATCGGCCTGCTGCTGTTCTTTCCATTGGCTGCGTTCCGCGATCAGGGCGTTGACGGCTTGGGCCAGGCGCTGCTCTTCGCCGCTGAGGGCCTCCAGCTGGCTGCTGACCCGTTCGGCGGCGAGACCCCGCTCGCGCCGGGCGGCCAGCAGGTTGTCGCGCTCCTGGCGAGCCGCGGTGAGGGATGCATCAGCGGCCTCCAGTTCCTGCTGCAGGCCCTGCCAGCGCTCACTGTCGCCGCTGGCCTGGGCGCTGGCCTCATTGGTTTCCAGCTCCTGCAGGGCCTGTTGCAGCGGGCTGAGTTCTGAGGCCAGGGCCTGCAGGCGCTGCTGCCCGCCGCTCAGGTCGGTCTCGATCTGCAGGATGCGGGCGCTGAGTTGCTCGCGCCGCTGCAGCAGAGGGCCATGGGCCCGCTGGGCGGCGCTGCGTTCAGCCTCCAGGGCGGCCTTGCGCTGCTCCAGTTGGCTGAGCTGGGGACGGAGCTCCTCGAGGGCCCGGCCCAGTTCCGCCTCTTTGCGCTTGGAGGCCAGCAGGGTTTCCCCCAGCTCCAGCAGCCGGCGGCGCAGCGGTTCGGCGTCATCGGCATCGCTGCTGGCACCGAAGCTCAGTTGGTTGCCGCGCTGCTGCAGGCTGCCGCCGGTCATGGCGCCGCTCTTCTCCAGCAGTTCGCCATCGAGGGTGACGGCGCGGCAGCGGCCCAGCTCGCGGCGGGCACTGGCCAGGTCCCGGAAGACCAGGGTGTCTCCGAAGACGTAGCGGAAGACCTCCCCGTAGACCGGCTCAAAGCGCACCAGTTCGACGGCGCGGCCCACCAGACCATCGCCGCTGACGCTGGCGCCCGGACCACCGCCGCGCTCAAAGGCGGCTCCGTTGCGGGCGGTGCCCCCGCCGCCACGGATCTTGTTGAGGGGCAGGAAGGTGAGACGTCCGGCCCGGCGGCTCTTCAGCAGTTCGATGGCCCGCGCCGCGATGCGGTCGTCCTCAACCACCACCTGGCCCAGCCGTGCTCCGGCGGCCACCTCCAGGGCGAGCCGCACGTTCTCCTCCACCTCGCCGAGTTGGGCGACGGGACCGTGAATGCCGTCGAGGCCGGCCTCCAGCAGCAGCCGTAGGGCGCCGGTGCCCCGGCTCTCCTGGATGGTCTCGCGCCTCGATTCCAGGCGCGCGATTTCGCGCTCGAGGGAGACCTGCTCTTGCTCGAGGCGCTGGCGGGTGCGTTGCTGCAGGGCCAAGGCTTCGGCCAGCTCCTGGGCACGCCCCTGCTGCGTGCTGAGCTCCTGGAGCAGGCGCTGCCATTCCTGCTCGAGGCTGCTGAGGGAATCGCTGACGCCATCGCTGCTGGCGGCGTCCTGGGCCAATTGCTCCTTCAGCTCCGTGAGGCGTTCCTGCTCCTGCCGCAGCCGCTCCAGCAATTGCTGCTGCTCCGCTTGCAGGGGTGAGAGCTGGCCTTGCAGCTCCTGGCGTTGGCGGCTGCGCTGCTTCTGCTCCTCCAGCCAGCTGCCGCTGCGCCCTGCCACTTCCCCCAGGCGGCGACGGGAGAGCTCCACGGCGGCTTCAGCGCTGCGGCAGGCCTGTTCGGCTTGCTCGAGGCTGGCCTGGTCATCGCCACTGGCGAGCTGTTGCTGCTGCTGCCGCAGATCCGCCTGCTGCCGCCCTAGCTCCATGCGCTGGCGCTGGAAGTCCTCGGCGGCCTGTTGGTGCTTCTCGGCCTGCCTGGCCAATTCGCGGCCGCTGGCCTCGAGGCCAGCCAGCTCCGATTGCACGGCCAACAGGCTGTCCTCGCCCAGCGCCTTGACTTCCGCCTGCAGCGCATCGAGGGCCTTGGAGGCCTCCTGCAGGGCGGTTTGCCCCTCAGCGACGGCCTGTCGATCGCTCTCCTGTTGCCGCTTCAGGGCCTCCTGACGGCTCTGCAGTTGTTTGAGCTGGGCCTCGGATTGTTCGTAGCTGAGGAGCTGCTCCTGCAGGCGACCGCGCTGGAAGCGATCCCGAAGTTCTTGATAGGTGCGGGCCTTGGCGCAATCGCGCTCGAGCTTCTGGCGCGACACCAGCAGCTCCTGCTGAACGATGCCGCAGCGCTCCTCACGCTCCTGCACGTCGCCAAGCTTCGAGCGGGTCTGCTCGATGCGGGAATCGAACAGGGCGACGCCGGCGAGCTCATCGATCAGGCCGCGGCGATCGCGGGAGCTCATCGAGACGATGCGGGTCACGTCGCCCTGCATCACGACGTTGCTTCCCTCGGGATCGACCCGCAGGCGGCGCAGCTGGGTTTGCAGTTGCTGCAGGTTGCAGGGGATGCCGTCCGCGCTGTAGCTGCTGGCGTAGGTGCCGCCCGGTGCAATGCGCAGGCGACGGGTCACGGTCCACTCGGTCTGCCCGGGCTTGATCCAGGGACCCTCCTCCGGCGGCTCGAGCCCGGCTTCCGCTTCATCGGGTTGCCAGTCACTCAGATCGAAGCGCACCGAGACCACGGTCTCAGCGGCTTTGCCTTGCTTGACCTTGGAGCTGTTGACCAGGTCCGGCAGACGGTCGGCTCGCATGCCCCGACTGCTGGCCAGGCCCAGGCAGAACAGGACGCCGTCAAGGATGTTGCTTTTGCCCGATCCGTTGGGGCCTGTGACCACCGTGAAGCCCTGCTCCAGCGGGATCGACATGGATCCGCCAAAGGACTTGAAGTGGGTCAGCTCTACCTGATTGATGTGAACCAACAGGCCCGAGCGCCGAGCCCTTGCAAGGTAGCCGACCCTCTGTCGATTTCAAGCGACTGTCACTACGGTGTGGGAGCAGTCCCGACCCTCCATGGACTCGGACACCACCGCGAACGGCTTTGAGCAGGAGGCGGTCTCTGAAACGGCGGCTCCCGCAGCTGCGCGTTTCCGCGACCACTTCGACACCCTGCTGCCCACCATTCAGCAGGAGTGGCCGGAGCTGGCGCGCCACACCCTGGAGGCCACCCGCGGCAGCCTGGACACCGTGGTCGAGCTGATCGCCAGGCAGACCGGCGCCAACAGCGAGGCGGTCAAGGAGCAATTGGTGCAGCTGGTGACGCGCACCGGTGAATCCGCCCATCAGGTGGCCGATTCGCTCCGCCCCCTGGAGGAGACCCTCGAGACCTTGATCGATGAGCTCAACGCCAGCCTGCGGCCGCGTCTGGAGAAACCCCTGCGCGAACGCCCTCTGATGACCCTGGGCATGGCCGCAGCCGTCGGTCTGGTGGTGGGATGGCTGCTCTCCTCTGGTCGTCGTTCCGCATGAGCAGCTCCCAGGATTCAGGCGGCCGGGAGGGACGCAAAGGGTTGCCGCTCCAGGCGGCCTCTCGCCTCAGCGGTCTGGTGGGATCCGTGATGGATCTGCATGTGCGCATTGCCCTCAAGGAGGCGGACCGCGAGAAGCGCCGTCTCATTGGTGGCGTGGTGGTGCTGCTCGGTGGCTTGTCCGCCCTCGCTCTGGCCTGGCTGGCTGGTGAGCTGGCTCTGCTGCTCTGGTTCCATCAGGTGCTGGGTTGGAGCTGGATCCAGGCGGCCTTGGTGCTGGCGGGCCTCAACCTGCTGCTCAGTGGTCTGATGCTGCGGCTGGGCGGCTGGCTCACCAGAGGGCCTTACCTGCCCGAAACCCTGGCGGGTCTCACGAAGACAACTCGGGCTTTGCTGGGTCGCTGAGCCAGCGGCACAACGTGGGCAGCGAGAGGCCCTGTAGGCAGAGATTGAGGATGACCGTGATGAAGACGATGCTCTGGCAGTTCTGAGCCAGCAAGGGAGCGGCCTCACTGGGTAGACCGCGCAACTGGGGGATCACCCGGATCACGCTGAAGGAGAGCGCCAGGGGCACGGCACCGCGCAGTCCGCACCAGGCGATCAGCAGCGAATCGCGCCAGTTAAAGGGGGAGGCCTTCTGGAAACAGAGCACGCTCAGTGGCCTGGCAATCAGCATCAAGACGGCAGCCACGGCCACCCCGACCGGTAGGGCGGGCAAGAGGTTGCTGGGATCCACCAAGAGTCCAAAGATCAGGAAGATGCTGATCTCCGTCATGGTGTTGAAGGGGAGAAGAACCTCCTGAATCGATTCGTGATTGATCTCCGCTCGCTGGTAGGTCAGGTTCGTCATGAAGACGCCGGTCACATAAACGGCCACGAAGCCGGAGCCGCCCAGCAGTTGCGTGCAGCCGTAGTCCATAAAGGCAATGGACATCGACACGATCAACAGCTGCTCACGATCCACCACGAAGCGGTCGATCATCAGCTTGGCGATGTAACCGAAGCCAATGCCCACCAGCAGCCCTGATCCCAGCTTCTGCAGCAGTTGAGAGATCGCTTGAATCAGCAGTTCGGGTAGCGCCTGCCCCTCTGAGCCCACGGTGAAGAGACTCAAGGCGATGCTGAACAAGATCAGCGCCGACGGGTCATTCACGGAGGACTCGAATTCGAGCAGGTGCTGCACCCGCAGCGGCACATGGCGCTTCACCTGCCGCAGAACCCCCAGGGTCGCTCCGGCATCGGTGGAGCCCAGGCAGGCTGCCACCAGCAGGGCGGCACCCAGGGGGATCGCATTGCTGAACCCTGGTGTGATGGTGGTCCCGCTCTCGGAGGTGAGCCAGTAGATCGCTCCGCCCAGCAGCAGGGTTGAGATCGCGACCCCACCGATGGCCAGCATCAGGCCGTATTCCAGGAAGCCGCGGATGGCCTTGAGATCTGTCTTGAGGCCTGCGTAAAAGAGGAGCAGGGCCAGCGCAAAGGTTTGCAGGCGCTCCACCTCTTCCGGGCGGATGTCGAGGACCTGGATGTTGATCAGCAGTCCCAGGAGCAAGACCCCGAGCACCGCCGGGATACCCAGGCGAATGGAGAAGCGGCTGATGATCAGCGTGCCGAGGTAGACCGCGCCGATGAAAAACAGCTGAACCTCCAGCGGCACCTCGGCCAGGGCTGGGCTGCTGGCGAGCAACGTCGAATAGAGCTCCATGGCAGCAACGCTAGGGGCGGGGCTTAGCGGATCTCGTAGTGCAACCAGCGGCAGTCAATGCCGCCATTGCTGACGGGAATGCGCCTGCTGGCCTTCATGCGCAGGGCACCCGTGAGTTCGGGGTTGCCGCTCAGTAGCCAGAGGCTCCAGCCGCTGCAGCGCTCTTTGACCATCTGGCCCAGATCGCTGTAGAGCACTTCCAGCTGTTCGCGATCGCCGAGGCGCTCGCCATAGGGGGGATTGCAGACCAGGATCCCTGGCCCCTGGGGCGGCTCGAATTGGCGGCAGTCCCCCAGCTGCCAGGTGATCAGATCGCCGACACCGGCGGCATCGGCATTGTCTTGGGCCTGCTCCAGCACCGAACGCTCCAGCTCGTTGCCCTTGATGGCGGCGAGGGGCTGATCGCTGGCATCCGCTGTGGCCGCGGCGTTTTCCCGTTGCCAGAGCTCCGGGTTGAAGTCGGGCCAACGTTCCAGGGCAAAGGAGCGGCCCAGTCCGCTGTGCAGGCGCTTGGCCATGCAGGCCGCTTCGATCAGCAGGGTGCCCGAGCCGCAGAGGGGATCCGCCAGGGGCACCGATCCATCCCAGCCCGTTAGGCGCAGCAGTCCTGCCGCCAGGTTTTCCTTCAGTGGAGCTAAGCCCATGCGAGGCCTGTAGCCCCGGCGATGCAGGCTCTCGCCACTGCCATCGATGCTGAGGGTGGCCTGGCCGCCGCCGAGATGGATGTGAAAGCTCAGGTCGGGCTGCTCGAGATCAACGCTGGATCGCTCCCCGAAGCGTTGTTGCTGCCAGTCGACCAGGGCGTTTTTGACCTGGAGGGCGCTGTAGTGGCTGTGGTTCAGGCCGGGGGCACTGCCGGTGGCATCCACCCGCAAGCTGAGTTCGGGTTTGAGCCAGGTTTCCCAGTCGATGCAGCGCTGCACGCCCCAGAAGAGTTCATCCCGGCTGCGGCAGGGAAAGCTGCCCAACTGCCGCAAGATGCGAAAGGGCAGGCGCGAGCGCAATTGCGCGCGGTAGAAGCAGGCCTGGTCGGCCTGGAATCCCACGGCCCGCCGCAGTGCTTTGACGCCAACGGCCCCCAGCTCTTGCAGCTCCTCGGCTCCCGCCTGCTCCAGGCCCTGGGGCACCACGGCGATGCAGCTGAGGCGCTGAGGTTCGGGGATGCCCACTGCGACCGCTCCTGGTTCCTGCTGCCACAATGAAGGAGTCCGGTTTCGGCCGGACTAGGTGGCTCACACCAGTGTTTCGGACAGCGGTTCGATTCCGCTCAGCTCCATTTCACGGGGCTGCAATGGTTTCGACGGGGCATGAGGAGGGTGACTGAAGCCTGCTCGGTAAGAGCAAACACGTAACAGCGAACAACATCGTTCGTTTCTCCCGTCAGACCGCCCCTGTGGCTGCCTGACCCTTTAAGGGAGATGGGGTTAGATCAGCCTTATCAACCAAATGATTCGTTGGGGCTGGAAGGCCCCTTTTAAGTGGCTCGGCACTGGCTTTCTGGCCCCATAGGTCATTCCTTCGAAGCGAATGATTCATGCGCATCGGCTGATGCGCTTGTTCAGCCGACCATCATTTGTCTCTTGGGGAGTTGAGTCAATGAACTGGGTCGAGAAACGGTGTATCTGGATTGCTCACATAAAAGATCACCAGTCGCAGCGGCTCGGTGCTGCTGTGGTTGAAAAGCGTCGCCCTGACGTTTGGTGGTTCCATAAATGATTGCCCCGCCTTCACGATCACCGGAGGATATCCCTCTAGCTCTTTCTTGAATGAGCCTTCTAAGACATAATAAGTTACTGGGAACTGATGTGTGTGAAGGATGGTTTTGTCGCCAGGTTTGAAGGTCGCCGTGATGACGCGCACTTCCTGCCTGTCGCTCATGGGCATGCCAGGCACAACCTTTTGCAAGAGCGTTTCACGTATTGGTTCACTTTGGGCTGGACCCATGAAGGGCAGCGTCGCGAGCAAGGTGGCAAGAATTGAGCTTGCTCGAGCCGATATGTCCATGGGTCATTCCCTTGGAATCAAACCTTAGCTTTGAATTGGAGAATGTTGTAAATCATCGATGATGCTGTTTCGTCTCTGCAGGTTGGCCTGTCGCCACTGAGGCGTTACGTCGCTATCGGCGAGGCCTGGGTCAATCTTTCTGCTACAGCGCCGAAATACTCCCGCCTGTACCGAAATGCAGCTCGGTAGGACGGATCCTTCTTGCCAAATCCATGGCTGAGCCAAAGCAGATCTGCCGCACACCAAGGGGATCCACGATCGACTCAGTAGGCGGTGGTCGCTACCGGGTGTGTGACCGAAGCCTGAAATGCTCTGAAGTTGATGGTCTCTGGCAGGCGTACCAAGCAGTGCAGGATCAGGAGTGCCGGAATCCGATGCCTTGGCAGCACTGACGGTTGTGACAAAAAGGCGGTGACGGCTGCCTCTCCCCATAGCCAATCTTGGTTGAGCCTTGAAGGTCCCCTCTTCGTGGTCCCTACAGCCCAAAGAGGCCGAGGCGAATCTTCTCGTGCTTGATGGGTTTGGGGATCTCCACTTCCACCGGGCCCTGCACCTTGGTGTCGACCCCGCCTGTGACCTCGGTCTTGATGTTGCCAGTCACGGAGGCTTCAACATTGCCATCCACTTTGGTGTGCAGCGGCTTCTGGAGTTGGGGGACGGAAACGGTCACCGGACTGTTCACAGCGACTGCTCTGGGAATGGCCACATTCGCTTGGAGTGGCTTGAGCTCGACGGCCCCATGGATGCCTTTGACCTGCGCTTCGACGGGGACCGCTTGATCAAGCTTGAGTTCAATCTTGATCGGACCCATGTGCATGACTTCGTCGTCGATGTGGATCACGTAGCCCAGGATTGAGCTGGCCGCGACGGTCGAGAAAAAGACGCACAAGGGCCAGCGCAGGGTGATCAGAAGGTCCCACCCCCGCGGATGATCGTTGCCGTAAGGCTGCGCCATGGCTGCTGGACCCTGCTGCCCCCAATGATGGCAACGGCCGCCAACTCTGCTTCCGCTCAAAGGCTGTGCGCACGATCACGGCAGAAGCCCCCTCGGATCACGGAGCTGACTGCGCGCCAAGGAGAGGGTGAATGCAGTCACCCAGCCAGCCATGACCTTCTCTCTACCCGGCTTTGATCAGTGGACCTTTCAGGTGGTGATGTTCGGCAGCCTGATGGTGCTGGAAGCGCTGCGGGACGGTCAGACCTTCAGCACGGTGATGGATCCGATGGATTCCACCTGCAGCCGCGCCCATGACCTGATCAGCCGCCCCTCCTGTGCCCTGGTGGCGGCCCACCGCTGAAGCACTTGTGAGGAAACCCACGGATCTGCGGGCAATCGCGCCGCTTTGCATTACCAAAGGAGCAATCACGGTCTGGGGGCGATTCGATGTTTCATTCACCCCACGCCGTTCCCGCCCATAGTTCCCGCGGCGATCTGCAGATCGCGATGCTGCGCTGTCAGCTGCAACTGCAGTGCAGTGGTTGCCGTTATCTGCAAGGTGACCCCGCCTGTCATGGCTTTTGCGGCCTTCATGGCGCAGTGTTGAGTCCCTATGCCCAGTTCTGGCGCTCCTGCACGGGCAAGCACCTCAGGGACCAGCTCTGAACCATGGATTTCAGAAAGGGGGGTTGCAGCGCGGCCCTGGCCTGAGCCACAACAGAAGTGCAAGCGGGCAGCTTCTTCGCTCCAACCATGCCCGCCACGACGGCCCTCGGATCCCCCCTCCGAGGGCTTTCGTTTGGCAGCCATCAGCAGCCAAACGCAGCGGTTCTGTTCAGCATGAGGACGGTTCTTTGGATCGCCTCTGTGTCAGCTGCTGATCTCCATGCCTTTCTTGCCAAGGTTGGCAATGACGAATCCATGCGCAGCAAGATTCACGCCGCGGCGGGCGTGAACGACATTCTTGACCTTGCCGCAAGCCATGGCTTCAGCCTGCACAAGCCCAGCGTGATCCGCGCCCATGCTGAGGCGCTGGCCCAGGCGAGCGATCACCAGCTGGAGCGTGTGAACACTTGGGGGGATGCCTTGATGCACTGCTTCGGCGCCACCGAAGACGAGTGAGCTTTAGGGCTTGGCAGCGCTGGGGAATTGGCTCCAGCGCTCCAGTTCCTCGAGGCTCAGAACGCCCTCGCGGCGCTCCCCGTTGAGGTCCCAGGTGGGATACGCCCGGATCTTGGCGCCCATGCAGCGCTGGCGGCCGGGTTCGTCCTTGTCGCACTCGATGTAGGGCAGCACTTCGAGCGCCTCAACGCCAAAGAGCTCTTTTTGGGTGTTGCAGTGGGGGCACCACCAGGCCCCGTAGAAGACAGCGCCCACCCGCTTGAGGTGCGCGGCCAGTTGCTGTTGGCGCTGGGTAGAAGCGGGCAGGTTGGCTTCCGCCGTGGCCGCACCTGATCCGGAGGCGGCGGGGGCAGCAGGAGCGGAACCCAGCATCAGCGCCGCCGAGAGCAGGGCTGCGCCGGTCCATCCCCTGCCTTGCTGCCAGCGCGCCATCACTCTTGAGCCCTTGGATCGACTCAAGCTAAGGGGAAGCTCCAGTTGCAGCATGCGTTCGGCCTTCCGCCCCGCTGGAGGCTCGCCGGGACGGCCCGGTGGCTGGGAGACTTGAGAAGCCGTTGACCGCTATCCCCTGTCGTTGCGATGAGCGCCAACGGATACCGCGACTATTTCAAGGTGCTCGGGGTTGAGCGCGGCGCGGATGCCGACACGGTTAAAAAGGCCTTCCGCAAGTTGGCCCGGCAGTACCACCCGGATGTGAACCCCGGGGACAAGAGCGCTGAGGCCAAGTTCAAGGAGATCAGCGAGGCCTACGAGGTGCTCTCGGATCCCGATAAGCGCCGCCGCTACGAGCAGTTCGGGCAGTACTGGAGTCAGGCCGGCGCTGCTGGCCCCGGTGGTGTTGACGTTGACTTCGGCCGCTACGGCAATTTCGACGATTTCATCAACGACCTGCTGGGTCGCTTTGGAGGCCCTGGTGGGGGCTCCGGTTTCCCGGGGGGCTTTGGCGGCGGGGCTCCCAGCGGCTTTGGTGGCTTCGGTTCCGGCTTCCCCGGTGGCTTCGGGACTGGTGGTTTCGCAGGGCCGGGACCCGGTCGAGCTGCGGCGCCCGCCAACCTCGATGCCGAGGCCAGCATTTCGCTGAGCTTTTCAGAGGCCTTCCGCGGCTGCGAGCGCACCCTGGCCGTCAACGATGAGCGCGTGCAGGTGCGGATCCCAGCTGGTGTGAAGCCCGGCAGTCGCCTGCGCCTCAAGGGCAAGGGCAACCTGCAACCCGGCACCGGGCGCCGCGGCGACCTCTACCTGAATCTGCAGGTCCAGGAGCACCCGGTTTGGACCCTGGATGGCGATCAGCTCAAGGCTGATCTCCCCCTCAGCCTCGATGAACTCGCCCTGGGCGGTGACGTCCGCGTCGCCACCCCCGATGGCGAAGCCACCGTGACGGTTCCTCCCGCCATGGCCGTCGGCCGCAGCCTGCGGCTGAAGGGCAAGGGATGGCCCGTGAAGGGAGGCCGCGGCGATCTGCTGCTGAGCCTCAGCCTCAAACAGCCGCTGCGCTACAGCGACCAAGAGCGGCAGTTGCTGGAGCAGCTGCGCGCGGCCCGCAGCAGTGATCCACGCGCTGAATGGATCAGTGCGGCTCGCCTGTAGTTCGGCGGAGTCTGGATTTCAGTCCTGGTGATGCATCAGTGCATCAATTGATGTCTCTTGCTGCACATTTAATGCGCCCTGTCTGCGCGTTCTCGCTGCTTTGAGGGCGGTTCGCTCAGGGCCTGTCGTGGTGTAGAAGTGGGGGCATCTGGACACGATGCATGGCTGCCAAGCGCCGCAAGCTCAACAAGGAGATGGAAGCTGAGATGGCTTCGGCGCAGAAGAAGGTCGAATTGATGAGTGCCAAGATTCGCGATATTCGCGACGAAGATATTCAGAACGAGTTTGCCGAGGCCTTCGCGCAAGTCAGCGTGGCGCTCAATCACCTCGTTGATGGCTACCGGGTCCAGGGCTTCTGCGAAGAGACCGAAGGGACCCTGTTCCTCTACCGCGGCCTCATGGAGCGCTTCGAAGAGGAGTACGAGCTCTAAGGCTGAAACGCCCCCTGATGGATTCGAACCATCGACCGGCTGCTTAGAAGGCAGCTGCT